>JBASJP010000434.1:0-5592 GCA_049655345.1 Moraxellaceae bacterium | reverse complement strand
CGAGCATGGGCACAAAACGCACCTGCTCCAGAACACGGGTTTCGTGGCTGTCACCCCGACGGGTGATGATCAGCAGGTCCTGCACCTCACCCCCACCAACCGGAATGATCAGGCGCCCACCTTCGTTTAGCTGGGCAATGAGTGCCTTTGGCACCCCCAGGGGTGCAGCGGTCGCAATGATGCCGTCAAATCCGGCCTCTTCCGGCCAGCCCATGCCGCCATCGGTATGACGCAGGCGGACATTGTGCAACTTGAGCAGGCTTAGCCTGGTACGCGCCTGATCCTGCAATGCCTTGATTCGCTCCACGGAAAATACCTGACCCACCAACTGGGCAAGGATCGCAGTCTGGTAGCCGGAGCCGGTGCCGATTTCGAGCACTTTCTTGAGGGGGCCATCGGCCAGCAGCGCTTCGGTCATGCGCGCCACGATGTACGGCTGCGACAATGTCTGGCTGTGCCCGATCGGCAACGCCGTGTCTTCGTAGGCACGATGCGCCAGCGCCTCGTCCAGAAAGATGTGACGCGGGGTTGCACGCATCACCTCGATCACATTGAGGTCACGTATACCCTGTTCAATCAGCCGGTTGATCAGACGGTCACGTGTACGCGACGACGTCATTCCGGAACCCTGTAAATCCATTGTTATCATCTTGTTCTGGTAAATGAGTTACAAATCCTTGAGCCAGCGCGATACATCCTGCAGGGCATCGTGCCGTGTAAGGTCAGTGAGCAAGGGAGTGACGCTGACATAACCTTCGTTCACTGCATGAAAATCCGTTCCCTCTCCGGCGTCGGCCGGGTCGCCGGCAATACCGATCCAGTAGGCCTTCCGGCCACGCGGGTCTTCCAGCTGGAGAACATCTTTTGCCCGGTTGCGATGCCCCAGTCGTGCGACATGAAACCCGCGGATATCTTCCAGCGGCATGTCGGGCACATTCACATTGAGAATGGTGCGATTGGGCAACTGCAAACGGCGCCAGCCTTCGATCAGACGCGCCACCATGGCAGCCGCCGGACGATAGGACTCGATACCATAGCCACGGGCATGGGCACCGACCAGCGATACGGCAATGCCGGTCTTGCCCAGAAAGCGGCCTTCCAGCGCTGCGGCAACGGTACCGGAGTACAAGGTATCGTCACCCAGATTGGCACCGGCGTTGATGCCTGACACCACCAGATCGGGTTCGAAATCGAGAAACCCGTTCAGCGCCAGATGCACGCAATCCGCCGGCGTGCCATTGACTGACCAGAAGCCGTTTTCCAGTTGCACAGGGCGCAGGGGACGGTCGAGCGTCAACGCGCTGGAAAAGGCGCTGCGCTCGCTGTCCGGTGCCACCACCGTGACATCACCCAGTTGCTTGAGTGCCTCGGCCAGAGCTGCCAGCCCCGGGGCCTGGACACCATCGTCATTACTCAACAGGAATCGCATCTGCAGACTCTCTCAGTTGCACCAACTCACGCAATACGCTGGTTGCGAATGCTCCTGATGGTAAAGCAAACGACAGGCGAAGGCTGCCCACATCCAGCCATTCGCTGACGAGATCCACCACATGCAAACGCAAGGCGCGGCGCTGGTTATCAACACCAAAGGCAGCCAGGCGCTCAACCAGTCCGTCTGTTTCCATCGCAATGCGATCTTCCAGGGCCAGTACCTCTCCGGTCACTGGTGAATTACCTGCCCCGAACAAGGGGCCGGTCGGATGAATTTCCTGCCGGTGCAGACGCACGCTGAGTGCAGCATCATCCGCATCGGGACGGAAAAAACTGTTGCGCCCGTCCAGCATCAACACGTCACCCGGCAGGCAGGCATTCCAGCAGCCAGAGCCGGTACGTTCGCCCAGCACCCGGTTGAACAGGGCCGAACGCACGGCGGAAAGACCAAGACTTTCACGGTTGTTCAGGCGACGGCGGGGCTTGTCCGCCAGCAGGGCTTCGCCGGCGCCAAGGTTGGCATTGTTGAAGCCAAAACGCTGCGGGCCAAAATAGTTGGGTACCCCTTGTGCTGCAATCAGGGCCAGCCGTGCATCAATCGCAGCCCGCTCGCCCTCGACATCACGCAGCGTAATCACAAACCGGTTGCCCTGATGCGCGCCACGCTTGAGCTTGCGGGTATTCCAGGTTTGCGTGACCAGCTCGATGTCGTCATTCCACAGCGCCGACATGTCCGGCAGTTGCCGGTTTGGCACATGCACACTGAACCACTGCGTGGTAACGGCGCGGCGGTCCTTGAGGCCCGCATAGCTGACGGCATCCTCGCGCAAGCCGGCAACCCTTGCGATCTGCGAGGCAAGCCAGGAGGTATTCTGGTTGCGCTTGCGGATATGCAGAAAGAGATGCTCGCCCTCGCCACTTGGCTCAAAACCGGAAATTTCATCGACCTGAAAATCTTCAGGAACCGCACGCAGTGTTGCCAGCCCGAGGGGGGCGCCATGGGCGAATGGCAGGTTTTCCAGCAGAAAGGGAGACCAGTTCATTAATGATTCTTCTGGAGGGTTATTCAGGAAAAAATGCCGGGGCACTACTGGCAGCGAAGTCCGCAATCATGACGCGATGTGTTACAGGGGCAGCAGCATCACTACTGCATGCGCCTCGATACCTTCACGACGCCCCACGAAACCAAGCTGTTCGGTTGTAGTGGCTTTTACGCTGACATCATCTGTGGTGACGGCCATGTCATGAGCAACAAGCTCGCGCATCTGTGCAATATGAGGGGCCATTTTGGGTCGCTCGGCCAGAATGGTGATGTCCGCATTGCCAATCCGGTAACCGCGCGCTGGCAGTAGCGCCATCACATGGCGCAACAATTCACGACTGTCCGCACCCTTGTAGCTGGCGTCTGTATCGGGAAAGTGATGACCGATATCCCCCATGGCCAGCGCACCGAGAATGGCATCGCAAAGCGCATGCAGTGCAACATCGCCATCCGAGTGGGCAATCAGCCCCTGCTCATGCGCAATCTTCACGCCACAAATGGTGACATGGTCGCCTTCGCCAAAACGGTGCACATCAATACCGTGGCCGATACGCGGAAATTTCTGAATTGGATTGGTCACAGCCCGGCCTCTTCCTGCAGTTTGAGAAAGGCCTCGGCCAGTTGCAGGTCTTCGGGCCAGGTAATCTTGATGTTGTCGCGTGCACTTTCCACCAGCAGCGGTTTTTCACCACGGCGCTCGATGGCTTGCGACTCATCCGTAACGGCAATCCCTTCGTCCCTTGCCTGCTGCAATGCTTCGCGCAGCACACCATAACGAAACACCTGCGGTGTCAGCGCATGCCAAAGATCATCACGCGGAACGGTTTCAGCCACCTCATCACCCACACCGCGCTTCATCGTGTCGCGCACGCGATTGGCGAGCAGACCACCCACCGGATGATCCGCAATCATGCCCAGCAGCAACTCGATGTCTTCGATACGCACGCAAGGCCGGGCGACGTCATGCACCAGCACCCAGTCGTCGTCCTGCGCCTGATTGGCAATGGCCTCAAGCCCGGCAAGTACCGAGTCCGCACGCTCGTTGCCGCCTTCGACAAAGCGCAGTAGCGATGCATCACGGTAGGCAAGGGTTCTGGCCAGATCATCGTTGGCGGCAATCGGTACAATGACGGCCTCTGCCTGCAGCAGGCAGAGACGGTCCAGCGTGGATTGAATGACGGTACGGCCATTCAGGGAAAGATACTGCTTGGGCAGGTCACCACCAACACGCAAGCCCTTGCCGGCCGCCGGCACCACACACCAGAGACTCATGGGGCCTCCGCTGCTGCGGGTGGTGGGGCAGGCGTCCTGCGTGCATCGGGATTGCCGGTGACCAGATAGAAGGTTTCGTTGTCCCTGATCATGCCAAGATCCAGACGACTGTGTTCCTCTACTGCTTCCAGCCCGTTCTTGAGATCGCGGACTTCGGCCTCCAGCACACGATTGCGCTCGGCCAGCTTTTCATTTTCTTTTTGCAGCGTGGCAATAGAACTCTTGTGCCGCCGCAAATCACGAACCCCGCCCTCTCCCACCCACAAGCTCACCTGCAGACCGATAAAAACGGCTACCGCAATGAGCAGAAGGAGTTTGCCGAACAGGGTTCGTTCCATACATCAACCGTATCAGTTCAGACCGCGGAATTCGGCTTTGCCGCGATAGGCTGCACGACGGTCCAGTTCCTGCTCGATACGGAGGAGCTGGTTGTACTTGGACACACGATCCGAACGGCACAGCGAGCCGGTCTTGATCTGGCCAGCGGCAGTTGCCACGGCAAGATCGGCAATCGTGGCATCTTCGGTTTCACCGGAACGGTGTGAAATCACAGTAGCAAAACCGGCATCCTTGGCCATGTAGATGGCATCCAGGGTTTCGGTCAGCGAGCCGATCTGGTTGTACTTGATGAGGATGGCATTGGCCACGCCCTGATCAATACCACGCTTGAGAATGGCAGGATTGGTCACGAACAGGTCATCACCAACCAGCTGTACCTTTTCGCCGATCTTGTCGGTGAGCAGCTTCCAGCCATCCCAGTCGGACTCGTCCAGACCGTCTTCGATGGAAATGATCGGGTAACGGTTGGCGAGGTCTGCCAGATAGTCGACAAACTCGGCAGAGGTAAAGGACTTGCCCTCGCCTTCCAGCACGTACTTGCCGTCCTTGTAGAATTCGGAAGCGGCACAGTCGAGCGCCAGCATGACATTTTCGCCCGGTACATAACCGGCCTTGCTGATGGCTTCCATGATGGCCTTGAGGGCATCTTCATTGGTGGCGAGGTTAGGGGCAAAGCCACCTTCGTCACCAACAGCCGTACTCAGGCCACGTGCCTTGAGCACTGCCTTGAGGGCATGGAAAATTTCGGCGCCGCAACGCAGGGCTTCGGCAAATGACGTGAAGCCGACCGGCTCGATCATGAATTCCTGGATGTCGACAGTGTTGTCGGCATGCTCACCGCCGTTGATGATGTTCATCATCGGTACCGGCATGGTGTAGGTGGTCTGGCCACGCAGTTCGGCAATGTACTGGTACAGGGGGATTTTCTTTTCCTGGGCAGCCGCACGGGCACAGGCCAGCGACACGGCGAGAATGGCATTGGCACCCAGCTTGGACTTGGTTTCGGTGCCGTCCAGATCAATCATGGCCTTGTCGATGCCAGCCTGGTCAAACACGTTGCGCCCTACCAGCAGTTCACAGATGTCATTATTCACATTGGTGACGGCTTTCTGCACGCCCTTGCCCAGATAGCGCGACTTGTCGCCATCACGCAGCTCCAGTGCTTCGCGGGTACCGGTAGAGGCACCGCTCGGAGCATTGGCACGGCCAATCACGCCGGACTCAAGAATCACATCGGCTTCGATGGTCGGATTGCCGCGGGAATCCAGAATTTCACGGGCGCGAATATCAGCGATCTTGGACATGTTGCCTACTCCTGAAAAACAAATTTAAAAATGCGTTCGCGGCTGCGCTCTGCGTACCACAGGGGCGAAGCCACTCCTGCAAAACAATCAAATGATCAGTGGGTATCGAGAACCGGGAAACTCTTCACCAGATCATCGATGGCCTTTACCTGCGAAAGGAACGCTTCCAGCTGCGACAGACGAAGGGCACACGGGCCATCACAC
>JBASJP010000433.1:0-4734 GCA_049655345.1 Moraxellaceae bacterium | reverse complement strand
GGTAACGCAGGGATCGAGGCAGCAACCAATGATGAGATCTCCAGTAAAAACATTCCCATGGTTGTGCTGGTTTACCTTGTAGTGGTAGCAATCTGCTTCTTTGCCTACCGGTCATGGCGCCCTGTGTTCTGCATCGTGTTCCCGCTCCTGATTACGTCGGCACTCTGTAATGCCCTCATGGTGTGGTTGGGGATTGGTATCAAGGTCGCCACTCTGCCTGTGATTGCACTGGGTGTTGGTATCGGTGTTGACTATGGCCTGTATATCTTCTCCAAGCTGGAAACTCTGCTGAGAGAAAAGAATATGTCACTCCAGGATGCTTATCTGGCTACGCTGGCCAGTACGGGCAAGGCGGTGATGTTTACCGGTGTGACACTCTCTATCGGCGTGTTCACGTGGGTATTCTCTCCGATCAAGTTCCAGGCGGATATGGGTATGCTTTTCACTGCAATGCTGATCTGGAACATGGTGGGGGCTCTGTTGCTGATTCCAGCCTTTGCCCACTTCCTGATCAAGCCGGAAAGCTACCGGAACAAGTAATCTGTTCCTGCAGGTTGTGTGAAAAGGGGCTCTCTCTGGAGGGCCCCTTTTTTCTTGGGCGCAGCACCGGCGTCACGATTGGCATATAATGCGCGCCATCTGAATCCGGACGTGTCCCTTGTCATGCTGTACTCCATGGCCCGAAGCCTGCTCTTTTCGCTCCCCCCTGAAACGGCGCATCATCTGTCACTGGCAGGCATCAGTCTTGCCGAGAGGGCAGGTCTGCTGCGGCTGCTACCGGCCGTTCCCGAACAGCGGGTCACGCTGATGGGGCTGGATTTTCCTAATCCGGTAGGGCTGGCGGCAGGGCTGGACAAGAACGGCGACCATATTGACGGGTTGGCGGCATTGGGCTTTGGTTTCATTGAAATTGGCACCGTAACTCCACGACCACAGCCTGGTAATCCTTATCCACGACTTTTTCGCCTGCCTGAGGCGACTGCGATCATCAATCGCATGGGGTTTAACAACCTGGGCGTTGACTATCTTGTCCGACAGGTGGAGCAGGCTCGCTATCGGGGTATTCTGGGGATCAACATCGGCAAGAATTTTGATACGCCTGTAGAGCGGGCGGCGGACGATTATCTGGCTTGTCTTGACCGCGTTTATGCCCATGCCAGTTATGTGACGGTCAATATTTCTTCCCCCAATACCCAGGGATTACGCAGCCTTCAGTCTGGTGAAGCATTGGCCGCGCTACTGGAGCCACTGAAAAACCGGCAGCAACAACTGGCAACCCAGCATGGGCGTCATGTGCCACTGGTAGTCAAGATTGCTCCGGATCTGCTTAAAGAAGATGTTGAAGCCATTGCCAGCCTGCTTCGGCAGTTTGAGATAGATGGGGTAATTGCAACCAATACGACCATCAGTCGGGTCGGGGTTGAGGGCTTGCCTCATGCGGAAGAGGCGGGGGGGCTGAGCGGAGCACCAGTGCGGGCCTCATCGACTCGCGTGCTGCGTGAGCTTGTTCAGGCGCTGGATGGCGCCCTGCCTGTCATAGGGGTTGGCGGCATTACTGATGGTGTGAGTGCTGCAGAAAAGATTGAGGCAGGTGCGGCGCTGGTACAGGTCTATACGGGCTTCATTTATCGGGGCCCTGCGCTGATTCGCGATGCGGCAACGGCAATAAATGCGGCGAAAAGGGATTAGACTCCCTTGGGCATGGTCTTGCAGTCGGCAGCCAAGGCTGGCAGCTTGCAAGAGCATGCACAGGGTTAGTGCAAGGTCGGTTTAAACGACTCAGACGGGAACGAGGTGCAGGGCAGAAACGCCACTATAGCCCTCTCGCTCATTGATGCGGCCTTCACGCCAGCCAGCAACCCAGTGTTGTCGGAGATTGATGTCCTGATAGGGGCAGGTATCTACGGAGCGCCCGGTCAATCCGGCCTTGAAGCCGCGGGCAAAAAGCAGTTCGTCACGTTCCCTTTTCTGTCGCTTCATGGTTCACCTTCTGGAGTCCACAGGCGGCATTAGCCACCAGCTGAAAGACAGGTTGTCATGCTTCACAATCATGACAACACGATTGCGGTACAACGAAAGCCGCTTGATGATTAGTAATACGGATCGGCGATGCTGTCGATGATTAATTCTTCATAACAATGTAACCAAAGCAGTCTAAGTGGCAATACTTGGTTGACTTTATCGGCTTGTGAGCCTAACTGATTGAAAACGTGTGACTTATGATCATTGATGTAGTGGTAACGTGCGGCGATGGCGCCGAAGCCGTGCTGGAGCAGGAGCTGCGGGCGCTCGGCATGACTGATCTGCGTCGTGATCGTGGTGCCATTCTTGCCTGCGGCACCATGGAGCAGGCCTCCAGGATTTGCCTGTGGTCCCGTATTGCCTCTCGTGTGCTGTTGCCGCTGTTTGATGTGGAGTCCACCAGTACGGATGAACTCTATGATGCTGCAGTGGAGTACCCGTGGGGTGACGTGCTGGATCCGCGGGGCACGATTGCAGTTCATACCACTGCCATGCGTGATGTAAAAATTCATACGCAGTATGTGTCTCTCAAGCTGAAGGATGCCGTGGTTGATCATTGCCGTGAGCATCATGGAGTAAGACCTAACGTCAGCGTTGATCGTCCTGATGTGCCGCTTCAGGTACATGCAAGTGCGCGCGGCTTCCAGGTAAGTATTGACCTCTCTGGCGACAGTCTGCACAAGCGTGGCTATCGCGTGGCCATGACAGAAGCTCCGTTGAAGGAAACACTGGCGGCAACATTGCTCATGCAGGCGGGCTGGCCCTCTGCCAATTTGAATGCATTTGTTGATCCCATGTGCGGTTCAGGCACGTTCCTGATTGAAGCTGCCTGGATGTCGGCCGACATTGCCCCCGGCATCAATCGTGACTATTACGGATTTCTGGGTTTTTCTGCGCATGATCCGGTTGTATGGAAAGCAATCAGGGATGAGGCAGAAGAAAGGCGCCATGCAGGGCTGGGCAAGTCGTTGCCGCCAATTTTCGGGTTTGATGCAAGTGAGGATGCACTGCTTGCTGCGCAACGCAACGTGGATGTTGCTGGTGTTGGCAAGTTGATTACCCTGCAACGCAAGGCGCTTTACGAGTTGCGCAAGCCCGTCACGAATGCGCCACTGGGCAACGGCTTGCTGGTTTGTAATCCACCTTATGGTGAGCGACTGGGTGAAAAGGAAACCATGCGGGACCTTTACCGCGCTTTGGGCAGGGTCAGCAGTGAGCAGTTTTCCGGTTGGCAGGCTTGTGTGCTTGCCTCGGATATCCAGCATGCCGATGCACTTGGTTTTTCCCATCGTGCTACAGAGCGTCTTCATAATGGGGCATTGATCGTCTATGCCCGGCACGGAGACATTCCATTCGCTTCTTCTCGTGAAGTTGCACGTTTTCAGGAGGGAACTGGCACTATTCCTCCGGAAGCAGAGGCATTTGCCAATCGCTTGCGTAAAAACCTGAAGACTGCCCAGAAACAGGCAGAAGCTGAAAATGTCTATTGTTACCGTGTTTATGATGCGGACATGCCGGAGTTCAACCTGGCACTGGATGTGTATGAAGGGCAGCTTCATGTGCAGGAGTACGCTCCGCCAAAAACAGTTGATCCGGAAAAGGCAGAGGCACGTTTCAAGCTTGCACTGATCGCCATTCGGCATGTTTTTGGTCTGCATCGCGAGCAGGTTTTCATAAAGGTTCGTGCCCGTCAGAAAGGCAATCAACAGTACGAAAAGAAGGGTAGCAAAGGAAAGTTCATCGAGGTTCGTGAAGGTAATGCCTGGCTGCTCGTCAACATGACGGATTATCTGGATACCGGGCTCTTTCTGGATCACCGACCCTTGCGATTGCGCATGGCGAGTGAGGCAAAAGGCAAGCACTTCCTCAATCTGTTTGCCTACACGGGTGTTGCCAGTGTCCATGCAGCACTTGCGGGTGCCGCCAGTACGGTAACGGTGGATTTGTCACCCACGTATCTGGCGTGGGCAGAGCGCAACTTTGCGTTGAATGGGATTCCACCAGAAAATCATTATTTCGAGCAAGCGGACAGTATTCAGTGGTTGCGTGACTGCCAGGAGAAGTTCGATCTGATTTTCCTTGACCCACCTACCTTCTCCAACTCCAAGCGCACCCCGGGTGTGTTTGATGTGCAGGAGGATCATGTCGAGCTGGTGGTGCTGTGCATGCGACTGTTGGCACCGGGTGGTGTGCTCTACTTCTCCAATAACTTCCGCAAGTTCAAGCTGGATACCGATGCGTTGGCACGCTTCCGCATCGAGGATATTTCACCATCTACTATCGGCTTTGATTTTGCTCGTGATCCCGGCATCCATAAGTGCTGGCGTATTACGGCTGGGGATTGAGATGGCTGGTGGTGTCTGCATGGATGAGGGCAGGGCGCTTGTGCTGCTGGGCACCAGCGGCTGCCACCTCTGTGACAGGGCAGAGGCGTTGCTCGCCCAAGCGGCCTCTGCCCGGGCCTTCACATGGCGCTATCATGATATCGCCCTGGAGGATGCCCTGGTCAGCCAGTATGGCGAACGCATCCCGGTATTGCTGCTGCCGGATGGGCGTGAGCTCAATTGGCCTTTTTCCCTGCTGGATATCCTGTCTGTTACTGGCTGATTCTCGATCATGGATTGTCGACAATATTGTCGACAATCCTGTTGACATAGGTGTGACCGGGTAGTACTTTCGCATCCAGTTCAATATTGTCGACAATGTGAGCCA
>JBASJP010000432.1:0-6189 GCA_049655345.1 Moraxellaceae bacterium | reverse complement strand
GAGCACGCGGAAACCGTTGGCATCATGGCCTTCGATGCCGATGATCTCGTTCTTGAAGCGGCCGGCCAAGGTGGCTTCCCAGGCCTTCTTGTGCGAACGCAGGCCCATCTCGTCCTGCATCTCGCGGGAAATGCCGTTCATCATGCCCAGCATTTCGGCCGTCAGACCCATCATGTTGGACGCCTTGGCGTAGTACTTGGAAGCAGCCGGGTTCAGGTCGATGCCGTGCATCATGCCGACGTGGCCCATGTGCTCCACACCACCGATCACGAACACATCACCCTGACCGGTCATGATCTGGGCAGCAGCCGTGTGCAGTGCCTGCATCGAGGAGCCGCAAAGACGGTTCACCGTCTGCCCCGGTACCGTGCGCGGCAGTTCTGCCAGCATCGCGATGTTACGGGAGATATTCATGCCCTGTTCCATGGTCTGGTTCACGCAACCCCAGATCACGTCTTCCACTTCTTCCGGATTTGCATTCGGATTGCGCTTGAACAGCGCCTTCACCAGCTCGGCCGACAGGCTGTCAGCACGCACATTACGGAACATGCCAGCCTTGGAACGGCCCATGGCGCTACGCACGCCATCCACAATCACTACATCACGCGGATTGAGACTCATTTTTTAACTCTCCAATCTCGTTCAGGGCCTTAGCCGAAGAATTTCTTGTTGCCGGCTGCCATGTCTTTCAGCAGCTGCGGTGCTTCATAGGCCTTGCCGAGGTGAGCAAACTTCTCACACAGGGCCACATAGGTGGCGGCGCCCATCTGGTCCACATAACGGCAAGCGCCGCCACGGAACGGAGGGAAACCGATACCCATGATCAGGGCCATGTCGGCTTCCGCCGGCGAGGCAACGATGTTTTCTTCCAGGCAGCGAGCCACTTCATTGACCAGCGGAATCATGCAGCGCGCGATGATTTCGTCAGCGTCGAATTCCTTGCGGTCAGCCACAATCGGCTTGAGCAGATCGTAGGTGGTCTGGTCGACAACCTTCTTCGGCTTGCCCTTCTTGTCCTGCTCGTAAACGTAATAGCCCTTGCCGTTCTTCTGGCCAAAGCGATTGTTCTCGAACATGACTTCGGTGCCGGACTTGTAGTCAGGCTTCATGCGCTCGGGGAAACCGTCTGCCATCACCTTGGCAGCATGCACGCCGGTGTCGATACCCACCACGTCGAGCAGGTAGGCCGGGCCCATGGGCCAGCCAAACTTTTCCATGACCTTGTCGACGGCCTGGAAGTCAGCGCCATCACGCACCAGCATGTCGAAGCCACCAAAGTACGGGAACAGCACGCGGTTCACGAAGAAGCCCGGGCAATCGTTCACGACGATGGCGGTCTTGCCCATCTTGCCAGCCAGCTTCACGGTCGCGGCAACAGCAGCATCAGAAGACTTCTTGCCACGAATCACTTCCACGAGGGGCATCATGTGCACCGGGTTGAAGAAATGCATGCCGACAAAGTTTTCCGGACGCTTCAGCGATTCAGCCAGGAAGGAAATGGAGATGGTGGAAGTGTTGGACGCAAGAATCGTGTCCTCCTTCACCAGGCCTTCCACTTCGGACAGCACGGCTGCCTTGACCTTGGGGTTTTCCACCACGGCTTCGATGATGATGTCGACTTCCTTGAAGTCACCGTAGTTCAGCGTCGGACGGATGCGGGACAGGGTCTCGCCCATCTTGGCCGGGGTCAGACGACCACGCTCAACCTGCTTGGACAGCAGCTTGGTGGCTTCACCCATGCCCAGGTCCAGCGCCTTGGAGGCGATGTCCTTCATGATGATCGGTGTGCCCTTGCTGGCGGTCTGGTAGGCGATACCGCCACCCATGATGCCGGCGCCGAGCACGGCAGCCATGTTGATGTCTTTGGCACTGCCCTTCTCGTGCTTCTTGGCAGCCTTCTTCACGGCCTGGTCAGCCAGGAACAAACCCACCAGCGCATTGGCCTGTGGTGTCACAGCGGCCTTGGCAAAGAACCGGGCTTCGGTGGCAATGGCTTCATCACGCGAGGAGTTGGCCTGGGCCTGCATGTTCTGCACAGCCAGCTTCGGGGCCGGGTAGTTCGGACCAGCCTGGCCAGCCACCACTGCATTGGCAGTGTTGAACGCCATCATCTGCTCCATGTTGTTCAGCTTGACCGGCACCAGCTTCTCTTCACGACGGGCCTTCCAGTCCAGCTTGCCGGCAATCGCCTGCTTCACCAGTGCAATGGCACCGTCCTGCAGCAGCTCGGGGGTCACCACGGAATCAACGGCACCATCCTTCAGGGCCTGCTCGGGACGCTTTTCGGCACCGGCAGCAATCCACTCAACGGCATTGTCGATACCGATCACACGGGGCAGACGCACCGTGCCACCAAAACCCGGCATGATGCCCAGCTTGGTTTCCGGCAGGCCTACCTTGGCCACCGTCGACATGACGCGGTAATCGCAAGCCAGGGTCATTTCAAAACCGCCACCCAGGGCAAAGCCGTTAATGGCCGCCACTGTCGGAACAGGCAGGTCTTCAAATGCGGCAAACACCTTGTTGGCATCTACTACCCACTGGGCGATCTGTTCTTCGCCACCGGAGAACAGGGCACCGAATTCGGTGATGTCGGCGCCGACGATGAACACGCCCTTGCCGGACGTGACAATCACGCCCTTCACATTCTTGTCCGCCTTGATCGCGTCAGTTGCCGCAGCCAGCTCACCGAGCGTGGCACGGTCAAACTTGTTGACGGATTCGTTGGCGAGATCGAACTTCAGTTCAGCGATGCCATCGCTCAGCAGCGAGACGCTGATGGCAGATCCCGAATAAATCATTGTGTGATCTCCGTTATGGATAGGAACGTGGCAGCCGGCCGATGACCCCCTGGGGAACGGGGCAGCCGGCCGCCGCGGCGCACTGTGGGGCCCGGCCAACCTGTCAGGCAGGCGGGCGGGGGGCGCACAGGGTGCCCAAGTGTATGCATCTGCGAGGCATTTGTTAACGCAATGTGTGACCAAACGGCCACGATGACATCGACGACTGACAAGCCGGAGGGTAAAAAGGAGCCCCGACGGGGCTCCAGAGGACATGTTTCAGCGTAGCGGTTACCGCGTCTCGGGCTTTATGTCGATGAAGGGCATGGCACCCCCGGTGACCTGCGGCAGCCGGCCATCCCATTTGTCGATTGCCTTCTGCTGCATCTCGATCTCGCGCAGCTTGATCAGGTTCTCGGTCACAATTTCCTTCTGCAGGCGCAACGCTTCGGCCTCCGCCTTGGCACTGCTGATCTTCTGCTCGGCTTCGATGCGGATACGGTCCAGATCACGCTCGGCTTTCAGCTTGAGCTGCTCCGCCGTGGTTTTGGCCTCAATGGCATTGCTGAACTCCTGCGAGAACGCAAAATTGACGATGGAAAACTCGTCAACGATCACCCCGTTGTGCGCCAGCCGCTCGCGCAACAGGTTACGGATCATGTCACGCACTTCCTGACGCCGGGACACCAGCTCTTCGGCCGTATACAACGCCGTCGCCGCCTTCACCGACTCCTGTACCGCCGGCAGGATGATGCGGTCACCCACTGCAGCCAGCGTACCCACCGTCTGAAAGGTCTCGCCAACCCGCACCGGGTCCAGATGGTAATTGATGGCGACGTTGGTGGTTACCTGCTGCAGATCCTTGGAGGCCGCATCGCCCTGACCCTCCCCTTTCTGCACCTTCACATCCATGACCACCACCCGCTGCATGATCGGAATACGCAGATGCAGCCCCTCTCCCATGATGTCCTTCTGCACCGCACCGAAGTTCATCACCACCCCGCGCTCACCCGGGCCGATGATGACAAAGGGATTGAAAATCCAGACTGCCAGCAATAGCGCAACAATCCCGCCAACTATTCGTGCTGCATTCATTTGCATGTGCATTCTCCATTTCTGTTTTCAGGCTGATCAAAACCGGGACATGAAAAAGCCGGCATTAAACCGGCTTTTCCGCATAAACCATGGGTGATTATTTTATGCCATCAAGGCCATTTGCAACCTGATTCAGTAACGTCACCATCGAACGGGCATGCCGGTTAACCGTAAAAGGCACCGCATCCTGCGTGTAATTATTAAGGGAGCCATTAATAAAGCGGAAGCGGGTATTAACGTTATCCAGCATTTTTTTCTGCTCAGCGGTCAACCGCTTGCTGGCACGCAACTTTGAAAGGCCACTGTGAAAATTCATTCCCAGCTGGTCAATCGTCGGTTCGGCACTGTCATCACGGTGATAAACCTCAGTTGTACGCTCAACGTAGCGCGCATCCGCATACATGATCAGGATAGCCAGCTCACGCGCCTGCCGGGCCTCTGCGACTTCCTTGAGTTTGACGGAAAGCTGAAAGCCCTTGGCGGATTGCGTTAGCATCGAAACGAGATTCAGTTCATGCATTACCATCTCAGCCAGAACTGCATTCTCAGGCAGGCCTGACTTGGCAATACTGTCCGCATTGTACTGGACACTCTGGGTCAAATTATCCTTCAGCGACCGGACTTCGGCAGCCTGCGACGAAAGGCCTGCAGCAGTCAGGGCATCCACCGCACGCGCCGCACAACTGGTCGATAGCTGCCTGGCCGCCTGAAAATCAGCATTCAGCGTGCGATCCTTGGGATCAGAGGCATACAGGTGATATGCCGTCAGCATTTCGTGCTGATGAATGGCACAGTCATAAAACTCACGCACTGTCTGCCGGGCATCAGGCGCTGCCCACGAAAGCACACTCCCCGTCATCAGCAGGATCGCGCAGCATGCTCCAGCAAGTCTTTTCAACACCATGAGTTACCTCCGGACTTTCATTTTTTATATCCGACTCGTCCCTGACCACTCTTACTCTCAACGCCAGGACGACCGTATCCGTGTTTTGTAACTGTCTTGCTCTTTGGCAGTGTAGTACCGGACAGCATCTACGCCTCCCCTGTTCACAAAAAGCGACAAGCCCGGTTCTTGTAGCCAGCCCTTCCTCGCGGGACAATCCCCAGCCAGTATACTGAGTGAAACCTGGACATGCCCCCCTCCCTCCGCGCCCTTCTCTGCCTGCTGATGCTCGTGCTTTCTGCATCCGCACAGGCCGAGCTGAAAAAACTCCTGCCAGGAAACAGCCAGACCTTCCTGCCAGCCGAGGAGGCCTTTCGCCTTGTCGATAGCGAAGAGCCCGACGGCATGCGCCTTGAGTTTCTGGTCGCACCCGGGCACTACCTCTACAAGGACCGCTTCCGCTTTGAACCCCTCGACAGCTCCCTGAAAGCAGAAGAACCGGTGTTTTCACTTGAGGGCGAGTGGAAGGACGATCCAAGTTTTGGCCGCGTCCGCGTCTTTCATGAGAGTGTGTTTGTTAACATTCGACTTCAAGGTCACGGTCGACTAAAGGTTGTTTGGCAGGGATGTGCGGATGCAGGACTGTGCTATCCACCACAGAATAGCGAGCTCAAGTATGGGAAGGTCACCGGTTCACGTGATCCCGGCCCCGTCACTCCTGCTGCTTCACCCCTCCCGTCAGTCACTCCGCAAGAAGCCAGTGTCCGGACCAGTCTCTGGCTGATGCTCGGTGCCGGCCTGCTGCTGGCCTTTACACCCTGCGTGCTCCCCATGCTGCCCATTCTGGCCGGCATCATCGCCCGCCAGCACACCAGCTCCAGCCTGCGCGGCTTCCTGCTGGCCCTGTCCTATGTCACCGGCGTCGCCACTACCTATGCCCTGACCGGTGCCCTGGTCGGGCTGCTCGGGGCACAAGCCAACCTGCCCCTCTGGTTTCAGCACCCCGTCATCATCGGGCTTTTTGCCGCCTTCTTTGTCGCCCTGGCACTCAGCCTGTTCGGCCTTTTCGAGCTTCGCCTGCCACAGGCCCTGCATGCACATGTTGATGCGCTCAGCCGGCGCCAACGCGGCGGTGCACTTTTTGGCAGCTGGCTCATGGGCGTGTTTTCCGCACTGGTGGTCTCACCCTGCGTGTCGGCCCCTCTCGCCGGCATCCTGCTGCACATCTCCAGCACCGGCGATGCCGTCTACGGTGCCAGCGCCCTGTTCCTGCTTGCACTGGGCATGGGGGTTCCCCTGCTGATTCTGGGAGCTACCGAAGGGCGGCTGTTGCCAAAAACGGGCGCCTGGATGGAGGAAGTCAAAACCTTCTTCGGGCTTGCACTGCTGTTCGTCGCTGGCGAACTGGTCACCCGCCTGTTGCCCGCACCC
>JBASJP010000431.1:0-2253 GCA_049655345.1 Moraxellaceae bacterium | reverse complement strand
GATGTGGGGCAGGGGCTTGCCGTGTTGCTGGAGACAGGTAATTACCGCCTGCTGTATGACACGGGTGCTGCCTTTGGTGAGCTGGATGCAGGACGAAGCGTGATACTGCCGGCGTTGCGCCAGCAAGGTGTCCGATCCCTGAACCGGTTGCTGCTCAGTCATGACGATCTTGATCATACCGGTGGTGCGGCATCCGTACTGGCCGGCATGCCGGTCGGGGATGTACTGGGGGCATGGCCGGCAAGTCTTGCCGGTTACCGGGGAACTCGGCATGAAGCCTGTCTTGCCGGGCAGCAGTGGCAGGTGGAGGGCTGGACCTTTGCAATCCTGTCGCCACGCCTTCTGCTGGAGCACGGGGTCTCGGACAACAACCGCTCCTGTGTGCTGCGGGTGTCGAAGGGACATGCCGCTGTGCTGCTACCCGGGGACCTGGAGATACCGGGTGAATACGCACTGCTGGACGAAAAGGCAGTGATAAAGGCCGATGTACTCATTCTCGGACACCACGGGGCGCGTCAGGCGACGTCAGCGGAGTGGCTTGCCAGCGTCTCGCCACAGATTGCCATTGCCTCGGCCGGCTATCTCAACCAGTTCGGTCACCCGGCCAGCGCCGTACAGGAGCGACTGGCGGCGGCCGGCATCCCCTTGCTCAATACGGCGGATGACGGGGCCGTGACACTGGATGTCCGCGCCACCGGGGAGGTGAGCTGGCAAGGATACCGGGGGCATGCTGGCCGCTATTGGTGGTGAATCTGCCGGTTGTCGCAAGGGTATGAGCTTTCAGCATTTTTTTGCGAAACAGGCCGCGCTTGCCGTGCTTGGCGGGGGCGGTGAATACCGGTTAAAGTAGGGTTCGATTTTATTCCGGGTTACGATCTTTCCGGTTCAAGGAGTGCAACACCGTGTGGGAGTTGATCAAAGCGGGTGGCTTGCTGATGCTGCCGATTGTTGTGGCATCAATGCTGGCCGTTGCCATCGTCCTTGAGCGTGCCTGGACACTGCGTTCCAGCCGGGTTGCCCCCCCTGACCTGCTGGCTCGCGTCTGGCAGTGGATCCGTAATAACGAGCTTGATGCTGCCAAGCTGAAGCAGTTGCGTGCCGACTCTCCCCTGGGTGAAATCCTTGCCGCCGGCCTGCTCAACAGCAAGCATGGCCGGGACATCATGAAGGAAAGCATCGAGGAATCTGCCTCGCATGTCATTCATGACATGGAAAAATATCTCAGCATTCTCGGCACCATTGCGGTCATTTCGCCCTTGCTGGGCTTGCTGGGTACCGTAGTGGGCATTATCGAAGCCTTCATGGCGGTAACGTCCACCGGCCTGAACGATCCCTCCATGCTGGCTGGCGGCATCTCGAAAGCCCTGATCACAACCGCTGGCGGTATCGTCGTGGCAATTCCAGCCATGGTCATGCATCGCTGGTTCACCCGTCATATCCAGGATGTCACGGTTGAGATGGAACAGCAGGCCATCAAGCTGGTGGATATCGTGCATGGTGATCGTGAAGTCGATTTCCAGGAGCGTGCACCGGCGGCCAAGCCAGCCAAGGCACCGTCCGCCAAGGGGAATGTGGCGTGAAATTCCGTCGTCCCACCGAGGACACACTGGAGCTCAATCTCACGCCACTGATTGATTGCCTGTTGTTCCTGATTGTTTTTTTTCTGCTGTCGACGACGTTCACCAAGTCCAGCAAACTGCAGATTGCCTTGCCGGAAGCAAAGGGCGAAGCGGCTGCATCAGTGCCGGCCAACAGCATCGAGGTGTCGGTCAGTGCGGGCGGCGAATATGCGGTCAATGGCCAGGTGCTGGCCAGCAAGCAGGCAACCAGTCTGCGCTCCGCCATTGAAAAAGCCAGTGAAGGCAATCATGAGTTGCCCTTCATGATTTCGGCTGACGGCACAGCGCCACACCAGGCAGTGGTTACAGTCATGGACGTGGCTGGCCAGATGGGCTTCCAGAACCTCAGTATCAGTACCCGGCAGCCCGAACAGAAATAACCGGGCTCTTTCCCGGCTCGTCCTGATCGGGCTTCTCCCGGTCAGGCTGCCGGCTTTTCCGATGGCCATCTCTCATGAGTACACCGATTCCCGAAACGACGATGACCGGTACGCAGGCCTACAGGCGTCTGCTGAAGTACACAGCCCGCTTCTGGCTGTTTTTTGTCATCGGCACACTCGGCTTCCTGTTTAATGGCCTTACCGAGGCTGCCAGCGCCAAGCTTATCCAGTACATCATTGATGCCATCACTCAC
>JBASJP010000430.1:0-3916 GCA_049655345.1 Moraxellaceae bacterium | reverse complement strand
CCCCATCACTGTGAATTCATTCTTGTGACGCACGGCCACAATGTCATCCACCAGACGATTATTCTTGTCTACCTTTGAGTCAGCCTGCGCCACCACATACTCAGCTTCTTCAATAGCCGACAGATACTCGTACTCATCCGTCACCTTGCCGTCAATAACACGACGATACGGCGACTCAAGGAAACCGTAATCGTTGGTGCGGGCAAAGGAAGCGAGCGAGTTGATCAGGCCGATATTCGGACCTTCAGGCGTCTCGATCGGACAGACACGACCATAATGGGTCGGATGCACGTCACGCACTTCGAAGCCGGCGCGCTCACGCGTCAAGCCACCTGGACCAAGAGCCGAAACGCGGCGCTTGTGCGTCACCTCCGACAGCGGATTATTCTGATCCATGAACTGGGACAGCTGCGAAGAACCAAAGAATTCCTTGATTGCTGCAGACACCGGCTTGGCATTAACCAAGTCCTGCGGCATCAGGTTCTCCGATTCCGCCAGCGACAGACGCTCTTTCACCGCACGCTCAACACGCACCAGGCCAACACGGAACTGGTTTTCAGTCATTTCACCGACAGAACGCACACGGCGGTTACCGAGATGATCGATGTCATCCACTTCGCCCTTGCCGTTGCGGATATCGATCAGCGTGCGCATGACATCAACAATGTCTTCACGCGACAGAACGCCTTCGCCAAGATCACTGTCGCGACTCAGACGACGGTTGAACTTCATACGACCGACATTAGACAGATCATAACGTTCAGCAGAGAAGAACAGGTTCTTGAACAGGTTTTCTGCAGCATCCTTGGTAGGAGGCTCGCCGGGACGCATCATGCGGTAAATCTCAACCAGCGCTTCGAGCTCGGTGCGGGTTGGATCAGCACGCAGTGTGTCGGAAACGAAAGCACCACGATCAAGTTCATTGGTATAAAGAACTTCAAAGGAAGGCAGGCCTGCCTTGATAATCTTGCCCAGCAGATCATCCGCAACAATGCTGTTGCACTCACCCAGAATCTCGCCGGTTTCCTTGTTGACCAGTGTCTTGGCAAGTACCTTGCCCAGCAGGTACTCGGCCGGCACATCCAGCTGGGTCAGTCCGGACTTCTCGATTTCACGAATGTGGCGAGCAGTAATACGACGACCAGCCTCAACGATAACCTTGCCTTTGGCAATGATGTCAAAGAGCGCGGTCTCACCACGCAGGCGCTCCGGCACGAGATCAAGCTTGAACACATCCTTTTCGACATGAATAGTGTTCGTCTCAAAGAACATGTCGAGGATTTCGTCGGCATTGTAACCCAGAGCGCGCAACAAGATAGTTGCCGGCAACTTGCGACGACGATCAATACGAACAAACACGAGGTCTTTCGGATCGAACTCGAAGTCAAGCCATGAGCCGCGATATGGAATGATGCGTGCGTTGTACAGCAACTTGCCGGAGCTGTGAGTCTTGCCCTTGTCGTGATCAAAGAACACGCCTGGAGAGCGATGCAACTGGGACACAATCACGCGCTCGGTACCATTGATGACGAAGGTACCGTTCTCTGTCATGAGCGGAATTTCGCCCATGTAAACTTCCTGCTCGCGAATGTCCTTGATTGCCTTGGCGGACGACTCCTTGTCATAAATCATCAGGCGAATTTTTACGCGCAATGGAGCCGCATAGGTCACACCACGGAGTACGCACTCGCGCACATCAAACATCGGCGTACCCAGATGATACTCAACAAACTCAAGCGCAGCGTTGCCTGAGTAGCTGACAATCGGGAATACCGACTTGAACGCGGCCTGCAGACCGAGGTCTTCGCGCTGCTTTGGCAGCTTGCCATCCTGGAGGAAACTCCGGTATGAATCGACCTGAATGGCCAGAAGGTAGGGCACATCCATGAGAGCCGGCAATTTGCCGAAATTCTTCCGGATACGTTTCTTCTCTGTATATGAGTATGCCATCTGGGGTCCTCAGCGTGACGTAGGCCAGTTGATGTGGCGCCTGTATTAAAAAGCAGCGGCCGCAGATACCTGATGCCTAGGCATCTGCGGCAGCCACTCTCGCTTGCATCCTTGCCGGCGCATCAGGGAATCCCCTCTGTCACCGTGGCACCGCTTAAACAATTATTCATGAAAACGGAAAAAGGCCGGTGACTCTCGTTCGAGTCACCAGCCACTTTTCAGCGTCCGGTCAGACAGTTAACACCTGTCGAGCCAAGTATTATTACTTGACTTCCACCGTGGCGCCAGCTTCTTCCAGCTTCTTCTTGAGATCAGCAGCTTCGTCCTTCGAAGCAGCTTCCTTCACAGCCTTCGGTGCAGCCTCAACCAGATCCTTGGCTTCCTTCAGGCCCAGGCCGGTAGCTTCGCGCACGACCTTGATGACGGAAACCTTGTTCGCGCCAAAGGAGGTGAGGATCACGTCAAACTCGGTCTTTTCTTCAGCAACAGCAGCGCCAGCAGCAGGGCCAGCAGCAACAGCAACAGCAGCGGCGGACACGCCGAACTTCTCTTCGAAAGCAGAGATCAGTTCAACCAGGTCCATCACGCTCATTTCAGCAACTGCATTCAGGATATCGTCTTTGGACAGAGCCATTTTCAAAACTCCAAAATCTTGTAAAAGGGTGATTCAGGCGGCAATCAGGCAGCAGCCTGTTCCTTCTGTTCCTTGAGCGCCGTAAAGAGACGGCCGAACTTCGAAACAGGCGCCTGGAGAACGGAGGCCAGCATAGTCAGGGCCTGCTCACGGTTCGGCAGACGTGCAAGCACATCAATTTCCGCACCAGTGAACAGCTTGCCTTCATAGGCACCGCTCTTGATTTCCAGCTTGGCATTGTCCTTGGCGAAGTCCTTGAACACACGGGCAGCAGCGCCCATGTCGTTCACGTCCAACGACAGGCCAATGATGGTCGGACCGATCAGCGATTCGCTAAGCACAGCGAAATTGGTACCCTCGAAGGCGCGACGTGCCAGCGTATTACGTACCACCCGGAGGTAGACGTTGCTTTCACGAGCCTTCACGCGGAGTGCAGTCATCTGCCCCACGGTGAGACCACGATAATCGGCGACCACAGCAGAGAATGCGCCTGATGCGGCTTTGTTTACCGCTTCGACGATCTCTTTCTTGTCCTCTAGTCTCAGAGTCACTGTAACCTCCTCGATTGATTCGACTGACATAAAGCCAGCCACCATTTGCCCTGGCCAACAACACCAGGTACTCGCGGGGTCACAGTCTTTGAGGCTGAACCACCGCGTCTGCGCAGGCTGTAGTTTTAAGCTCCGCCCGTTCGGGCTTTGCGCCTGTGGTCTTTGACGCTCGCCAGGCATGCCTGGCGACTTCAAAGTCCTTGTGGCAGGTCACCCTGCCAAATTCAGTACACCAGCCTTAGCCGGCAATCGTTGCCAGATCAATTGTCAGACCAGGCCCCATGGTGCTGGACAGCGTGATCTTCTGCAGATAGACACCCTTGGATGTTGCGGGCTTTGCCTTCTTCAGATCAGCCACCAGCGCCTCAATGTTCTGCTTGATGGCATCGGCAGTGAAGCCGATCTGGCCGATACCGGCGTGAATGATGCCGCCCTTGTCGACGCGATAGCGGATCTGGCCAGCCTTTGCATTTTTGACGGCGGTCGACACATCAGCAGTCACCGTACCAACCTTGGGGTTAGGCATCAGGCCACGAGGACCAAGCACGGTACCCAGCTTACCGACAACGCGCATGGCATCCGGGGTTGCGATGACAACATCAAAATCAAGATTGCCAGCCTGAATGCTTTCGGCAAGATCATCAAAGCCAACGATATCGGCCCCGGCAGCCTTGGCGGCTTCGGCATTGGCGCCCTGTGCAAACACAGCAACGCGAACGGTCTTGCCCGTGCCAGCCGGCAGCGTGGTGGCACCACGAACAACCTGATCAGACTTTTTCGG
>JBASJP010000429.1:0-3069 GCA_049655345.1 Moraxellaceae bacterium | reverse complement strand
GGGGAAGGCGGAAACGAAGCTCTTCCAGAAACCCGATGGCTTTGCTGGTCGGATAAGATGCACTGAAGGAAAGTGCGACAATGTTCATCTTGTGCTTGCTTGCCGCCTGGGCAATGTCACGGACCGGCATCTGGGCACCAAAACAGATGGCATCCACATTGTCCAGACGCATCATTGCCTCAACCATCAGGATGCCAAGGGTATGGCTTTCTTCCGGTGCGGTCGTCAGCATGATATGAGGTGGCTCTGTGGCGGCCCTCAGGTTGGTGATGGCTGTGCGGATGAGCGACTGAACCTGTTCGGTATAGAGGTGCTCTTCATGCACCTCTATAATGCCTTGCATCCAGGCCTCACCAATAATGAAATTGGCATGCTGAAGAAACTCGATAATAAACGTTTGCAAACCGAGCTTTATCATCTGGTGTGAAAGGTACTCACGGATACTGTGAGGGTCCTTGCTCTGCATGACCTCAATCAGCTCTTTCTCGATTTCTGGCGAGATGCTGGTCTGGGTTTTATTTTGCGAACGCAACAGGTTTTCAAGGTCCGGCACGGCCATGGTGATGATCTTGCCCGGCCTGAATCCTGCATCTATCAGTCGCCGGAGCAGGCGGAGTTTGTTCACCTGATCCAGTGAGTAGATGCGATCACCCTGGTCATCCCGGTCCGGGGTTGGAAAGTGGTAACGGCGTTCCCACATGCGAAGCAGTTCCTTGGAAACACCGGTTTCACGTTCAACTGCATTAATGGGCAGTCTGACGGGCATTTCTGCAATGCCATTGCCTGAGTTGGCGATAGAGGAAATATTCATGATTTACGCCCTTGCCTTTGATTTTATCCGGCGGAGAATCCAGCCGATAACCGGAATTTTTTCATAGAGCTCTTCAGCTGCATCCCAATAGTCGCGGTGATATTCCACGCGACCATCTTCGGCGAAGCGAAGATGGCTTCCTCCATTGATGACCATGAGTTTTCCTCGCCATTCAAAGCTGAATCGCCAGGTGATGAATGCCTTTCTGGTATCCGCAATTGTTTCATCAAAGATAAAAGATGGGTTATCCAGGGTGTCAAACATGTCCCTGAATATCGTCAGGATGACATCCCGGGATCGGGTCTCGTTGAAAGGGTCCTTGAAATAGGCATCTTCGGTGTAATAGGTGCCAATATTTTCAAGGCTGTCCGGGGTAAGGGTCTCGTACCAGTCGAGAAGACTGCGTAATGAAGGCATCATGATTTTTTTGAAACCTCGGCAAGGATACGAAACCGGATCGAATAGGGGAGTCTGCGAATCACGCGTAGCCACCGGGTGAAGCGCTTGGGAAAGTGGATTTCAAACTCACCTGCTTCAATCCCTTTCATGATGGCTGATGCAGCCTCCGCCGGTGTCAGCAGGGCCGGCATGGCAAAATCATTGGTCTTGGTCAGGGGCGTGTCGACGAAGCCAGGGTTGATCACGCTGACACCAATACCCTTGGCATGCAGGTCAAGATAAAGCGCTTCTGCAAAATTGATCATGGCCGCTTTGGTGGGGCCATAAATGAGTGATTTTGGCAGTCCCATATATCCGGCGACACTGGCAATCATGCTGATTCCACCCTGCTTGCGCTGGAGCATGTCTGGCAATACGGCTGCCACACCATAGATGATCCCCATCAGGTTGGTATTCACCATGTTTGCGGCCTTTCCGGTATCAAGTTCCCAGGCGCGCATGGGCTGATAGTCAGCTGCACAGAAGATGAGATGGTCCAGGCCCTGCCAGTGCGCGGCAATAGTCTGGTAAGCGGATTGCCATTCCGCTTCGCTGGTAACATCCAGTGCCAGTACCAGTGATTGCTCAGGATATAGTGACGCCAGCTCATCCAGTGAACCGGTCTTGCGCGCACTGGTTGTAACCATGGCGCCATTCTGTAAAAGCAATTGGGCAAGTGCGTGGCCAATTCCGCTGCTCGCACCTACCACCCAGACACGCTGCTTCTGCCAGTCAGTAACAACGGGATTCAGGCTCATGCTGCCTCCTTGCGGAAAAACAGGGTGACGTTACCCAGCCGGATACCGAATTTTGACATTACAGCCTGATTGATGAGGGTCTGGTTGTCATGCAGGTACATCCAGTCATTGAACTGGACATGGTAGGTTTTACCATCGACCGGCAATGCCAGCGTGTACTCCCACTTGAGGGCAGGGCCTGCCGCAATGCCGTTGGCTTTCCCTATTACATCGTCAGCGCGACCGGTATAGCGGCCATCAGGCAGTCTGGTCAGATACCAGATTCTGGTCTGCTTGCTGCCATCATCGTAGGTGAAGTACTCCTCAAGCTTTCCTTCATCACCTTGCCACGAACCGTTCATTTCGACGGTAAAGCGTTTGACAACCTTGCCCGACCTGTCCTGAAACTGTCCCCACGCCGTGATCTTTCCATTGAAATAGTCACGGAGGTCCAGTGTGGGCTGCATTGCCCGGTATTCCTCGATGCGGGCACTACAGGCGGTCAGCATGAGGGCAATAATGATACCAACAAGAATACGCATGGTTATCCTCACTTTGATACCAGTGCCTGGTATACGTCAGTACGTTTCGTCAGGAATCCTGCTTCGCAATAGCAGAAGTAAAACCGCCAGAGGCGGATGAATGCCTCATCAAAACCCTGTGCGCGAACATCATTGATTACACTTTCAAAACTTTCGCGCCACAGTCGAAGTGTTTTTGCATAATCAAGGCCAAAGCCGTGGAAATCATTCACATTCAGGCCGGCATTTTTCACCTCGGACTCAAACCGGTCTGGTGATGGGAGCATGCCTCCCGGAAAAATGTACTGCTGAATAAAGTCGGTTCCCCGCTGATAGTCATCAAACCGGTTGTTGTCGATGGTTATTGTCTGGATGGCAGCACGTCCGCCGGGGCGAAGAGACTCTGATACCTTCCGGAAATAGGATGGCCAGTAAGACTGGCCTACTGCTTCGAACATCTCGATAGAGACAATGGCATCATACTTGCCGACCAGGTCACGGTAATCGAGAAACCGGAAATGGGTTTTTCCTTCGGCTGGAGTGCCGATCACTCGCTTGCGAG
>JBASJP010000428.1:0-3073 GCA_049655345.1 Moraxellaceae bacterium | reverse complement strand
GGCTTCAAGGCGCGCAACGAAGCAGGCAGCGCAATTGCCGCACTTTCAATCTGCACTTTCTCTTTGCGTATCATCTGGGAAACAAACAGGAAGAGCGTGGAGGTCATCAGGAACACCCAGATCCCCCAGCCATACAGCACCTGTGTCGTCACCTGCTTGTTGAGCGCGGCAATCACTACGATCAGCAGACACGGCGCCAGCACTACACCCATCGAACCCGACATGGCCGTGGCGGCCAGCGCATACTGGCGACGCGCACCGGCAGCCAGCACTTCACGGTAAATCACCGCACCGGCTGCAATCACGAAAATACCGGAGGCGCCGGTATAGGCCGTTGGAATGGCCGCACAAACCAGGATGACCCAGGTCAGCATTTCCGGTGACAGCTTCCAGGGACGAACGATGTCGAGGAAGAGGTCTACCACACGGGTCTGCTTGAGCAACATGCCCGCCCAGATATACAGCGCGAGGTTCAGGAACACCCCGGACAGCTCCATCATCTGGCCAAGATAAATGGCCAGGCCAGCGTGATGGCCACTGGTAATAAAGCTGGAGCCTGCTGCAATGGCCATGACGGCAAACAGGGGAATGGACAGCAGGGCCTTGCCAACCGAACCACCTGCTGGCGCATCCTTGGGCGGGGCTATCAGCTGCTTGACACTTACCAGCGCCAACACCGAGAACAGGACCACCCATATCCAGTTGATGTAGGGGCGATCCACTTCGATTCCGGACTTGTTCTGCACCTCAAGAATGTAAAACAGGGATGAGTACACCAGCACCGAGTTGGCAATGATCATCGCCACCGAATAGACACGGAAGTCCGTACGATCCTTGGGCGGGCGCAGGGCAATGTGGTGCAGGCCCAGCGTGGTGGTCACGGCTGCAATCGCTACCATTATCAGCAACAGCAGACTGCGGTTTTCCGTACCAAAGCGGAAAATACCAAAGAAGGTCGTCTCCACCTCACGGAAGGCTTTCACCTTGTCCGTCAGGTGTTCATTGATCTTCTTGTACATTGAAAGCTTTTCGCGACAGAGTTCGTTGGCCTTCTCCATGGACTGGCGCTGTGCATCCAGATCCACCGGCTCATCCGCAAACAGGGCATCGATGTCATCGACCGGGTCAGCTGCTGTGGCCGGTGCTGTCGTATCAACCACGGCATCCGGGTTGCAGTCTGGCGCCACCGGATCGGCACGCAGCATGAAATACTGCACCCCGGTGTCGGGGTCACCAAACATGTTTTCACCCATGCGCAGCAACTGGCCATGGATCATTTCACCGGTGCCAATGACCAGCGTCAGGATGAGCAATGCAAACACCGGCAGACTGGAGAACCACTCTGACAGGGTGCGATTGAGAAAAGCGGGCTTCTGATTCATACAAACTCGATCTGGCGTGTGTTGTTGTCATACCCGGCAAAATGGCACAGCCGGAATTTCTTTTTTTCAGCTACCGTCCACACCGGAGGCGGCATCCGTTTGCAACAAGAAAATCCCCTGCATGCAGGGGCTTTTCCGGAGTCAACACTTACTCAAGCTTCTGTGCGCACTCGGCATTGGACGGCTCGACCTGGCAACGCACCTTCCTCAGCACCGACATCATGCGTTTGTCGTAAGTGCCATCGTTGGTGAGTGCAATACGCGACTCACGCAGCATGCTCATGTATTTATCCTTGTCGGCTGTCGGAATCTGCATCCAGTACTTCTTGTCGATTTCAGCCTCTGCGCCAGTAATCAGGCTCATGGCACGGGGGTACTGCGACAGGACGTATTCACGTGATTTCTGACCGAAACCTTCCGGGAATTTTTCACGGCGGATGATGACCTGCAGGGTCAGCTGCAGCAGCGGGAAGTTGACGATGGCACCACGGGTACCAAGACCCTTGTGCAATTCCAGCGGCTTGAAGCCGGCGGCCGGCGAACCGATGATGTCCACCGAGCCGTTATTGAACTTGCCAGCAAAGTTGGTGACATCGGACGCAACGGGCTGGGCACCTACCTGCTGCACCATCTTGGCCTGGGCCTTGTCATAATCCAGCACCGCAATCTTCTTGCCGGACAGCTTGCCAATAGTATTGATCTCGCGATCCTTCACAAAGAGGTAGGCTGCACCCATCGGGGTCAAACCGGCCACTTCGTAGCTGCCGCTCACCATCAGCTTGGCGGCCGCGGGTGAAGCGATGGTGGCAAGTGCCTTCTGCAGCATGGGGTACGTAGGCAGCGAGCCCATCGAGTCGATACTGCCCGTGAAGGAGTTGAACTGGCGGCCGCGCAGACCGGTCATCACCACGGCGTCACACTGGCCCGCCTTGAAGTCTTCACTGGCAATCTTTTCGTCGGTATAGGGCCTCAAGTCGATGTTGGCACCCCATTTGGCGGCAGCCAGCTTGTAGTCCTTCATCAAATTGAACACATCCCCCTGGGAACCAAGGATGTCCCAGACGCACAACGTCTGCTTGCCAGCCGCCATGGCGGAGGAGGACAGGGCCAGGACAGCACCCGCCACCAGCAGGCGGGCACCACGGGAGTACTTCGTCAACGTTTTCATGCAATGCTCCTGAAACAGGTATTAAGCGTAATAACTCAGTGGCCAGGGGGAGCCGGCGGCCTCACAGGAGGTCATCGATCTCTATGCCCTCATCCTGATTGGCAGACTTTTCATCCCAGAATTTGCCCAGACTGCCCAGCGGGGTACGGCTGCCGGTCTTTTCTGTCCAGTAACGGTCGGAAATGTTCTGCACGATCAGGAAGGCCATGCGATCAATCAGTCGGTAGTTCGGGTTGACCGCCATTTCCTGGGTTGCCCCAAAGGCCGTAATGGCGTCACGGATCAGCGCCTCATCACCCTTGGTGAAGGCCGACATGGCATACATGGCATGCGGCAGTCTTACGCCGGTACGTTCGGCAATGCGCATGCTCTGCTTGATGGTTTCCCATGGATCGCTCTTGCCCTCACCGGCACCGGGCAGCAGGTTCCAGATGGTGGCGCGGGTTGCCAGTGGCGCACCCCACCACTTGTTGTTGTCCAGGCACTGCATGCCGCGCTCAACCTTGGCAGCGATGTCCTTGGG
>JBASJP010000427.1:0-6369 GCA_049655345.1 Moraxellaceae bacterium | reverse complement strand
GTGCCGAACGTGATGATCGTCGTCCGTCTTTCCGTGACCGTGATGGCGAACGTGCTCCGCGCGCCGCTGCCAGCGCAGACCAGATCGAGCGTCGGCCACGTCCTGAAGGTGGTTTCGGGGAGCGTCGCACCTTTGGCGACCGTCCGGCCCGTGATGTTGCCGTTGCTGATCGCCCGCGGCGTGATGGCGCAGCACCTGCCGCCGATCGTCAGCCGCGCAATTACGACGAGCGTCAGCCGACAGACAACAGCAACCGCCCTGTGCTGGAAGGCTTTGGCCAGTACCCGCGCCGCGAATTCAAGCCGCGTACCGAGGGTGCAGCAACCGGTGACCGCCGCAGCTTTGGTGACCGTGCACCACGTACTGGCGGTTTTGCCGGTGCCGGCGAACGCAAGCCTTATGCCGGTGCCGCAACGGGAGAGCGCAAGCCTTATGCTGGCGCAGCTACCGGTGAACGCAAGCCCTATGCCGGTGACCGCCCGAAGCGTGAAGGCTTTGGTGATCGTGCCGCTGCCGCACCGCGTCGCGACTTTGCTGACCGCAAGCCACGCCCTGAAGGTGGCTTTGGTGAGCGCCGCAGCTTCGGTGATCGCCCGGTGCGTGAAGCCGGTTTCGCCAGTGCGCCGCGCAAGCCCGTTGGTGACCGCGCGCCACGCGATGACAGCTTCGGCAATCGCTGATACGGTCGTGTTCCGCTGAAACAAAAACGGGGTGCCTGTTACAGGCACCCCGTTTTTTATTGCACCGCAGGCATTACGTCACATCATGATGTGACTGATGACCAGCTTGCTGCGCGATTCCTGCCCTGCATCTTGGCGTCATACAAGGCCTTGTCCGCCTGGGCAATCAGACGAGTTTCATCCAGCCCGTCCTGGCCGGGCAAAATCGAGGCAACCCCCACGCTGATCGTTACCCTGTCACACACATGAGATGCACCATGTGGTAACCCGTGAGCAAAAACCGCCTCTACCAGTTCATCTGCAATCGCCCTGGCATCCTGCTCCTTCGAGCCAGGCAGGATCAGCGCAAACTCTTCACCACCATAACGGGCGGCCACATCGCCGGGGCGCCTGGCAAATGTTGCCAATATGCCGGCAACGCGACTCAGGGTCTCATCGCCGGCCTGATGACCATAGGTGTCATTGAACAGCTTGAAGCAGTCAATATCGACCATCAGTAAGGCAAGCGGATAAACCCCGCGCTCAGCCCGACGGAACTCTTCCAGAAGTCGCAAATCAAAGTAGCGCCGGTTGGCAATCCCGGTCAGCGCATCGCTGCGCAAAAGAAGCTGCAAGTGGTCATTGGTCGCCTCCAGATCCTGCTGGCGAAACTCGAGCAGACGCAGTTGCAGATAATCCGAGCGCGCCGAGCGCTCCATCATGAAGTTGCCGATCAGGCAAAGCGAACCGGCAAACACGATCAGGGCAAGATCAACAAAGTTATCCAGAGCAGAGCCAGGAAAAGGACTCCACAACAACACCACTGCCGAACCCGCCCCGATCACCACGGCACTCGCCAGCGCATAGGAAAACTGCAGCCGCAGCAGTATCAGGCCGAAAATCTCGGTCAGCACCACGGTACCTACATAAAGCCCGGAATGACTGGCAGGTGCATAAAAGCCCATCAGCATGAAGCCCATGGCCCCACCCAGACTGGCCATCATGAGCATGCTTTGCTGGCGCCGCTGCCACCATCCTGCCTGCACGAACAGGAACAGGAGTACGCTGACGGGCAGGAGAAGACCCAGGCGAATGAAAAGCGTAATGGAACGCTCCGCCTCCGGCAACATGAAGTCTTCGAAAACCGTCACGAGTATTGCCAGTATGCCGACACCCAGACCCAGCGCCATGTGCGCACGATAACGCTGCGCATAATGCGCCTGGAAGGCAGACTCAAGAACCGGAGGGAACGGCAGCCACCACCAGCTGCGACGGCGATTGTCCCACACGGATTCCAGAATGGCGCGATCACCCGGAGCGGGCAAAGGATGACTCATGCGGACTGAAAACTCAGGGCCGGGGAGCGTTCAGGATAACAATATCAGCACTCGGCGGCGATGCCTGCTCTGCCGCCTGGGCACAGCGATTGCGCCCTTGTCGCTTTGCATTGTAAAGCGCCATGTCTGCATCACGAACCAGCCGGTAGGGGCTGTCATGCGAGCCGGGTACGCAGGCCGCAATACCTGCACTCACCGTCACCACATCCGTGACAGGCGAAACGTGATGCCGAATCCGCAAGGAGCGGATCTGGATCACCAGCTTCTGCATTTCAATACAGGCCTCGTCAACCGTGGCACCGGGCCAGACAATCACAAACTCCTCGCCGCCATAGCGTGCCACGCAATCACCGGGGCGGCGGGCAAACTGACGCAACTCCTGGGCTATCCGTGACAGACACTCATCGCCGGCCTGATGGCCATACGTATCGTTGTAGAGCTTGAAGCTGTCGACATCGACCATCATCACGGCCAACGGCAACTCCTGACGCAGACAACGCCGCCACTCCTCATCAAGAATGGCCTCGAAACGACGCCGGTTAGCCAGACCGGTGAGCGGATCCTCGACTGAAAGACGCTCCAGCTTTGTGTTGATCTCCTCAAGCTCCGCCTTCTGGCGCTGCACGAGCAATGTTTGCAGAAATGAGCGCCGCTCATTGCCCTCAAGCAGGTAACTGGTGAGAAGCGCAATGCCCGCTGCACTGAACAGCAGGACATTGTGAATGATGATCTCAAGCGCAGGCGCAGATACCACAGCAGTCAGCACCAGGTTATGAAGCATGGTGATGATCACGGCAATGCGCAGGGAAAAATGAAATGGCGTACGCAAAAGAATGAAGCTGAACAGAAAAAGCAGAACCTGCGTCATGAGATAGGCATCACGCCCGGCTGCAGGCGCCAGAGCAATAATCCCTTCAATGGCAAGCGCAATCAGAAGCGTGGAAAGATATCTTGCCTGTCCAGGCTGCGGCCCATGCCAGCGCTGTGGCCAAAGCCCGAGAAGAACGAGAACAAGGGCCAGTGCCCCGAAACGGATGAACCAGACGCTGCCGATCACATCACGCATCAACAGCCAGTCAATCACGCCAAACAGGGTATAGATGGCAAGCCCAAGCACCAGTCCTGCGCGCAATTGGGGCTCGCGACGAGCCGCCTGATCTTGCTGATACAGGCCTTCAAGCGACTCACGAAAGTATCCGGTGCGAGGAGGCGAATCCAGCAAGTGCTGGATTTCCTCGCTGTGCAATGGCCTGCGGCCCTGTTCATCCTTGTGCATTCCCTGTCACCCTGCTCCGTACCACACCGGCGACTCCGGAAGTGGAACCCCATGCCGCGCAGCAACCCGCCCATTGTATTCTCATGAGCTGCAACTGACATCACCCCCCGACCAAGGGGGCTGTGGACAAAAATAGCCTCGCAAGCCATCAGGACGACGACAAGCCAGTCTTTAATAGGATGAAGCGCACAGGCAGGGGAGAAAGCACCCTGAGAAACGATAAATAAGGCTTTGCAGCCGATATTGGCCAGTCAGCCCTGTGGATAACTCTGTGGGGAACTGCTCAGTAACCCAGACCGATACTGAACTCGAAGAAGATGGTGGGTTCGGCCGATAGCGTCTGATACTCGCTTTCCATTTCTTCGGCGGCACCAATACCGACGGAAAACACCTTGCGGGTGTGGTCGCTGACCCAGTGATAGCCAAACTCGCCACCACCGCCAAGACGGTACTCAGGTTCACCGTCCAGCCTATCGCCCACCACCTGCCCGGCAAAGACCCCTACGAAATAGCCATCCTCTTTCGGATTGTCGCTGGTAATGGGCTTGCGCCAGCTGACATTACCGGACACCCCGTAATTGATGTCCTGAAACTGCCCGACACGCACCACAAAGTTGCCCCAGTCCTCGGACACGTACTCCACGTTGACATTGAGCAGGTCATTGAAGAGCCCCACTCCCACATAAACATCATCCGGACCGGCATCAGCCTGGGCAAATGGAGTGATTGCCATGAGAGCGGCAATAGCAAGGGGCTTGGTAATCTGGCGCATGGCGCAATCCTGTGACCGCCGCGATGCCGTTGGCCCGGCGGCTTTGTTGTTATCTGAGAGCATGCCCTTCAAGGACAGCGGACGAGTGTAAGGAACCGGCAAGGATTTGGCCAGTGGCAGAACCGTAACCGGCCCTGCCACTGCGTTCCTGATCAGACAGATGGCTCGTCGATGACGTCCTTGTCGTGGTGCAGAACCTGCGGGGCAAGAGAACCCACCAGCATGCCTATAAAGGCCATGATCAGCCCCACGATCTGTGGCGGCCACACCCCTTCAGGATTGCCGATCTCCAGCAAGACCCAGGTTGTCACCCCCAGTGCTATTGAGAACATTGCACCCTGTGTCGTGGCGCGCGACCAGTACAGCCCCATGGTCAGCGGAATGAAGGCGGCGACCAGCGTCACTTTATAGGCGTTTTCGACCATCTCGAAGATGCTGGAGGTGGAGTTCAGTGCAAAGGCCATCACCAGGAAACCAAAGACGATAACGACCGAACGAATCACCCACAAAAACTTCTCGTCACTGATATTGCCCAGCATAGGCTTCAGCATGTTCTCGGTGAAAATGGTGGACGGTGCCAGCAAGGTACCGGACGCCGTGGACAGGATGGCGGACAGCAGCGCCCCGAAAAACAGGATCTGGGCGATCAAAGGGGTATGTGTGGTAATCAGGGTTGGCAACACCTTCTGGCTGTCATCCGCCAGCAAAGCCTCCACCATCTGCGGATCGATGAGGAAAGCCGTGTACGCCAGCCCGATAGGAACAAAGGCAAACAACAGGTACATCGACCCACCCAGCACACCGCCCAGCACCGCCGTTCTCTCGTCCTTGGCCGACATCACACGCTGGAACACATCCTGTTGCGGAATGGAGCCCAGCGCCATGGTAATGAACGGTCCCAGCACAGCCAGCCAGGCCGCCAGTGTCGCATCCGGCAGGATGTTGAACTTGCCGGACTCCACCGCATGATCCACCACAACAGAAACGCCACCCACCTCACCGGTCACGTAATAGCCGATGAAAAGCATGCCAACCACAATCACTATCATCTGCATGAAGTCAGTCAGCGCCACCGACCACATGCCGCCATAGGTGGTATAGATAATGACGATTGCTGCACCCAGTACGATGCCGGAGGACTCCGGAATGGCGCCATGCGATAACGTATTAAAGACCAGCCCCAGTGCCACCATCTGTGCCGACACCCAGCCCAGATAGGAAATCATGATGGCGATGGAGGTGAGCACTTCGACCGTGCGGCCGTACTTGTTGCGGAAGAAGTCGGCAATGGTCAGCAGGTTCATGCGGTAAAGCTTGCGCGCATAGAACAGGCCAACAAGGATCAGGCAGAGCGAAGCCCCGAACGGGTCTGCCGCAATCCCCAGCAGCCCCTCCTCCAGGAAGGTGGAGGACGTCCCCAGTACCGTTTCGGAACCAAACCATGTCGCAAACACGGTCGCCGTGGTGATGTAGAGCGGCAGGCTGCGGCCGGCCACCACATAATCCTTCGAGCTGTGCACACGCCGGGCCGCATAAAGGCCAATACCGATCGTTACCATCAGGTAGAGGATGACGAAAATGTTCAGTGTGGACATGGCAACATCCATTTTCTGGGTGGTCTGTGTGTAGGGGGCAAAGGCGCGATTCTAGAAAGTCATCTTTCCGAACACAATCCGTTTGACCGCACCGGCGGCAATTTCAGCCCAGCTGAAAGCCCATTGCCATCAGGGCGGCACGCCACCCAGACCGCTGCAGCCCCGTGATGGTGCAGGACGCAAACTCGAACCGGGGCGGATAGTCCCGGCGCAGCCGGTCAAACGCCAGGGCAGAACCGGGCTCCGCCAGGCTCGCCCGCAGGTCGGCATCATCCCTGACCACATCACACAGCCGGGAAGTCAGCCCCGTCAGCAATCTGGTCAGGGAGTCAGCCGGCGGACAATCCAGGACGGGGCCACGGGGCAACCCCAGCGCCGTCAGGGAGACGGCCGGCGTAATACCGGCAAAGCGGCAATATGCCTCATGCACCATGGATGTGCCGCGCCACTTTCCTTCCTGGCTATAACCTGCCACATGCGGCGTCCCCAGTCGTACCCGGGCCAGCAAGGCAGGCATGACGACCGGCTCCCCTTCCCACACGTCAAGCACGACAACCGGTGCATCAGGCCTCTCCAGCCGGGCAAGCAAGGCAGCATTGTCGATAACCTCGCCCCGCCCGGCATTCAGAAGGATCTGTCTGCCGTGCAAGCGTTCAAGGCGAGCCGCTGTCATGGCATGAAAGGTGGGGTACGGCCCCGTCTGGGTCAGCGGGGTATGCAGGGACAGGAT
>JBASJP010000426.1:0-4243 GCA_049655345.1 Moraxellaceae bacterium | reverse complement strand
CCGTCAATTGCCGCCGACCTGCGCGGCATCGGCATTCTGGAGCCGGCACAACTGGCCACGCGCGATCCGCTTGCGGTGTATCTGGCACTGGGCCCTCGCATGGAGCACCGGCACGATCCCTGTGTGCTGTACACCCTGATGGCAGCGCGGCATTTTCTGGACACGGGTGACGTCGTGCGCTGGTGGACGTTTACCGAGGCCGGCAAGCGTCTGCTGGCCGAGCACGCAACGACCACACCACGCTAGCGCCATCAACACAGCAACAACAGACGCTGTTTTTTGACCGCGCGACACTGCCGCCTCCCCCTCTGCCCCGGAGTGCAGGATGCACTTTTTTCATCGCCCCGCGACCAGCCTGCTGGCCGGCCTCATGCTCTGCCTGGCACTGCCATCAATCCCGGCGACCGCCGGCCCGCTACGCGACCTGATCAAGGAGCGCCGCCAGGCCAGCGCCACCGGTGACTTGCCCGCCGATGGCAGCAGCGCGCCATTCGCCTTGCCCACCGGGGTAACGATGCGCAGCGATGTGGCCTATGGCAGTGATCCGCGCCAGCGCATGGATGTGTACCTGCCGGCTTCGACAGCCGCGACGGCCACGAGCGGCAAATTGCCCGTGATTTTCATGGTGCATGGTGGCGGCTGGCGCACCGGCGACAAGGCCATGGACCGCGTGGTGGAAAACAAGGTCGCGCACTGGGTACCCAGTGGCTTCATTCTGGTGTCGGCCAATTACCGCATGCTGCCGGAGACCCCGCCACTGGAGCAGGCCCGTGATGTGGCCCGCGCACTGGCGAGGGCACAGGCCTTGTCCGGGGAATGGGGCGGCGACGCCAACCGCTTCATCCTGATGGGACACTCCGCCGGCGCACATCTGGTCGCCCTGCTCACTGCATCTCCCGTACTGGCCCGGCAACAAGGCGCAGCCCCCTGGCTTGGTACCGTGGCGCTGGACAGTGCCGCCATGGACGTGGTGCAGGTAATGAAGGCCCGGCATTACCGCCTGTATGACCAGGCCTTTGGCAACGACCCTGCCATCTGGGCGGCCGCCTCCCCCACGCTACAGCTGACAGCGGACGCCGTGCCGCTACTCGCAGTCTGTTCGTCACGCCGCGACGACTCCTGCGCCCAGGCCAACGGACTGAAGGCGCGCGCCGATGCACTGGGCGTGCGGGTGGAGGTATTGCCGCAAGACTTCTCGCACAAGCAGATCAATGCAGAACTGGGCCTGCCGGGCGCCTACACACAGGCAGTGGATGCCTTTATCGCCACACTGTATCGCCCTGTATCACCCCCCGGAATGACTCGCTGACGGCACGACCGGTCCGCCAGCCTCAGGAGCAGGAATACGTCTGACACGGCGCATTGTCAGACAATATTGTCTTTTCTGTTCGACCAGACAAGCCTAATGGCCCAAAGTGATTGGAAAATGGCCGCAACCCACCTCTCTCTCGTCCCGGCGGCACAATAGGATAGGCTTGGAATCACACAGACTCGCGCCGGCCGTATGGATGCCGGCTGCAACAGGCGAGACTGTCCCCGATCAACCGTATACAGGTATCTCTAATGGCTACTGAACACTTTGATGTCCTGATCGTTGGTGCCGGCCTCTCCGGCATTGGCGCCGCCTGGCACCTGCAGAACCAGTGCAAGGGCAAGACTTACGCGATTCTCGAAAGCCGTGAAGCCATTGGTGGCACCTGGGATCTGTTCCGTTACCCCGGCATCCGCTCCGACTCCGACATGTACACGCTGGGCTACAGCTTCAAGCCCTGGACCAGCCCCAAGGCCATTGCCGACGGCCCCTCGATCCGTGAGTACATCCGTTCGACGGCCCGCGACAACGGCATCGACAAGCACATCCGCTACGGCCACAAGATCATCAAGTCCACCTGGTCCAGCGAAGATGCGGTCTGGATTGTGGATGCCGAGCGCACCGACACCGGCAAGGCCGTGAAGTTCACCTGCAACTTCCTGTTCATGTGCACCGGTTACTACAAGTACGAAGCCGGCTTCACGCCGCACTTCGAAGGCCGCGAGCGCTTCAAGGGACAAATCATTCATCCGCAGCTGTGGCCGGAAAACCTGGACTACGCCGGCAAGAAAGTGGTGATCATCGGCAGCGGCGCTACCGCCGTGACGCTGGTGCCGGCAATGACCGACAAGGCCGCCCACGTCACCATGCTGCAGCGCTCGCCCACCTATGTGGTCTCCATTCCGGAGAAAGACCCGATTGCCAACAGCATGCGCCGCTTCCTGCCGGAAAAGCTCGTCTACCGCGTGACCCGCGCCAAGAACGTGTCGCTCACCCTCGGCTTTTTCAATCTGGCCAAGAAGCGTCCGAAGCCCATCCGTCGCCTGCTGCTTGCCCAGGTCCGTGCCCAGGTTGGCAAGGACTTCGACATGAAGCACTTCACGCCCAGCTACAACCCGTGGGATGAGCGCCTGTGTGCCGTGCCTGATGGCGACCTGTTCAAGGTACTGCGCAAGGGCAAGGCCTCGGTGGTGACCGACCACATCGACACCTTTACCGAAACCGGTATCAAGCTGAAGTCCGGACAGGAACTGGAAGCCGACATCATCATCACGGCAACCGGTCTGGACCTGCAGTTGCTGGGTGGCATGAAGGTGTTCATGGATGGCAAGCAGGTCGACATGTCCCAGCGCATGAACTACAAGGGCATCATGTTTGAAGGCCTGCCGAATATTGCCATGATCTTCGGCTACACCAACGCCAGCTGGACACTGAAGGCCGACATCAGCAGCGAATACATCTGCCGTCTGCTCAACCAGATGGACAAGAAGGGCATGCGCCAGTGCACCCCGCACAACACTGATCCGACCGTTGTGCCGGAAGCCTTTGTGGACATGCACTCCGGCTACATCCAGCGTGCCCTTGCCCACCTGCCCAAGCAGGGCAACAAGGCGCCGTGGAAGGTCTACATGAACTACATGCTGGATCTGGCCATGCTGCGCTACCGCCCGGTCGAGGATGGCATCATGGAGCTGTCCAATCCCGGGGTCGCCGGCAAAGCCCGCGTCAAGCGTGCGCAGGTGAGCACGGCCGAGGCATAAGCCGGTCCGGTGTCTGACTGCAACAGAAGCCCCGGCATTGCCCGGGGCTTTCTTTTTTCACGACCACACGACGTGTGCGGATAACGGCCCGCCCACAGAAAACTCTGGGGAAAGTCCCCGAAACCCCTTACCCTTGCACCTCTTGTTGTCCTTTTTCCTGCCGAGCTGCCATGAACCGCCCCGAACTCATTGATACCGCCCCCATTCCGGGCAATGGCGGTGAGCTGCGCCTTTTCCGCGAAGGCGACCACTTTGCCATCAAGATCGCCGGTGGTGGCGAGCTCATGCATTCCCGCACCCATGGCTCGGAAGACAAGCTGGCAGAAATCACCTGTACGCGCATAGCTGCACGGCCACAGCCACGGGTACTGATCGGCGGCCTTGGCATGGGCTTCACACTGGCCGCCGCCCTCAAACACCTGGGCAGCACTGCCGAAGTGGTGGTAGCCGAGCTGGTACCGGCAGTGGTGGAGTGGAATCGCGGCCCGCTGGGCGAGCATGCCGGCAACCCGCTGCAGGACCCGCGCGCCAGTGTGCGGGTGAGCGATGTGGCGCTGGTACTGAAAAGTGAAAAGCAGGCGTTTGATGCCATACTGCTGGATGTGGACAACGGCCCGCAGGGGCTGACCCACAAGAGCAACGACTGGCTTTATTCGTTCGCCGGACTGGACGCGGCCATGTCGGCACTGCGCCCTGGTGGCGTACTCGCCATCTGGTCCGCCGGACCCGATCCGATGTTTACCATCCGCCTGAAGAAGGCCCGCTTTCTGGTGGAGGAAGTTCCGGTGCGTGCCCATGGCAACAAGGGCGCCCGGCATCTCATCTGGCTGGCATGGAAGCGCTAGCCTTGTGAGGGGATACCGATGACAGACACGTCACCACCAGCCACCAGCGATCCGCTGCATGGCATCACGCTGGAAACATTGCTGCGGCGACTGGTGCGGCTGTATGGGTGGCCCGAGCTGGCCCGCTTCATCCGCATCCGCTGCTTCAGCGACAATCCCGGCATCAAGTCGAGCCTGACCTTTTTGCGCCGCACGCCATGGGCGCGCAAGCAGGTGGAGGACTTTTATGTGGCTTACGGCCACAGGGACTGGCTGGAATCCGGTCTGACCGACGAGAGCGGCAAGGAATAACCCTTGCACCCGATCAACACACCCTGAACACTGCC
>JBASJP010000425.1:0-5113 GCA_049655345.1 Moraxellaceae bacterium | reverse complement strand
ACGTCGCGGTAAACCATCAGGGTTTCATCAAGCATTGTCTGAAAGGAAAATCCTTTCTCGAAACGGATCCGGCCTGCCTCCCCCATTTTCTGTCGACTGTTTGGCGAGGCAAGCAGGCGCTTGAAATGCGCGGACAGTGCAGTGATATCTCCACGCACAGCCAGAAATCCGGTTTCACCGGCCATGACTGCCTCTGACACCCCTCCCACATCCGATGCCACTACGGGCAGGCCGGCACGCATGGCCTCAAGAATGGAAAGCGGCAGTCCTTCCCAGTTACTCACCAACACAAAAATATCCGAACGCGCCAAACGCGCCGGCACATCGTTGCAGTTGCCCGGAAACTCTACCCGGTTAGCCAGACCAAGCTCGCTGGCCAGAGCTTTTGTCTCTGCCAACAATTCACCATCACCCACAAGCTCCAGCTGCCAGGGTTCATTCTTGATGACACTCAAGGCAAGCAGCAGATCCTTATGGTTTTTAGGCGAATTAAACCGCGCCACCATGATGATGCGCGGTACGGCATTCTTGCCATGCGTTGCATTGGCGGCGATATCGGTAAGCGACGGCATGCCGTTATGAATAGTGGTAATGAGTGATGCATTGCCAACCCCGGCAGCAAGTGCCAGCTGCCGGTCATACTCGGACACGGCAATAATGCGACTGGAAAAGGGTGCCATGAATTTTTCGATGCTCCGGTACAGCACCGCCTGCCAGGGCGACACACCATCAGTAAAGGCCCAGCCATGGACGGTAAAAATCACCGGCAACCCCAGCGAGCGCGCCGCAAGCCTGCCAACCACTCCAGCCTTGGTTGAGTGTAGGTGCACCAGATCCGGCTTGTGACGCCTAAGCGCCTGACGTAACTCCTGCAAGCATAGCAGGTCATGCAGTGGACTGATCTCGCGCAAGAGATGCTGCGTGGGTTCTGTCTTCAGCTGCATTGCACGAGCATGCTGGTGAAAAATACCGTTGCCTCCGGCCAGAATCACAACATCATGACCCAGTGCCTGCATGGCGGCGGCAAGATCCAGCAGGTGCACGCTGGCCCCACCAATGTCATTGCTTTGAGAAAGGACGTAGACAATTTTCACGCGACACTTCCTGTGTTGTTCGAGTGACTGCACCGACGAATAAAGGCATCAAGATCGGCCCGCTCCAGCAACCTTGCCCATTCAAACTGACGTGCCCGTTCGCTATCAAGTATGGCATTGGACACGCCAACAAGTGAATCTACGCTATCGATGTCACTCACATCCAGAAAACCATAACCATTCTGCGAGGCATGACTCACTATCCACGCATACCGATTGGACACAATGCCAATTCCGGCAGCCAGATACTCAATCACTTTGGTGCTGGTCTGCTGGTTGTAGGGATAGATGTCCGGGCAAAAATTCAGGCCAAATCTTGCCCTGGCAATAAAAGCCGGCACATTCGCAACGGGTAGCCGCCCGACATAATCAATGCATGGCTGTGACCGGATGATGACAAGTTCCTGCTCTGTAACCGTACCGGCAAGACCTATACGAAGGCCTTTTCCGGCAAGCCGGGTGATGCACTCCAGAACGCCGGCACGCCCGGTGATGGAGCCTGCATACACAAGATCATAAATCTTGTCGGCATGACCTCGCTGATCAAAAAATGCCTTGTCGGCACCCATGTCACGAAACAGGAAGGGGGCTTTCGCCGGGAAATGAAACTGGTCATTGACAAACGTGTTTAGAAACACCCGGCCCACCGGCCTTGTACTGACCACTGACTTGAGCAGGTTTTTAACCCGGGGAAATGCCCCGACGCTGGCCGATGCATACTCATGAATTTCTGGCACGTCCGGTGACAACCGGTGCCGCAGGAAGCCGGCAAAGCGGTAATACAGATCGGGCCGCCCGGTCTGTGTTGCTGACTCTCCGGCAGCTTGCAAGCTCACCTGGTGACCTTTGCCTTCAAGGTAAGTCTGGTAGGCGTAAATCTCGGGCAGAAAAGCCTTGCCGGAATGAACAAGCACAATCTTCATGCGGACTTTCCTACCGGGGGTTTCATGGCGCAGCCAATATCCTTGATGAGCTTGATACGGCCCAGATAACAAAGCCGGGCAATGCGCGCCTTGTAGGGCAACAGTACAAGCAGTTTCAACACGCCCGGAACATGGCGCAAGGCCATCATCAGGTGAATCACCAGACCGGGAGTGGCGCGCGCGTAATCCTGGTATGCCTGCACCCGGACCTGCACAGGTATGTCGCGATCACCCAGCAGAAACTCATCCGCATTGCGCTGCACAAACCGGATATCCGGTTGCCACGGCTTGCCGAGGTATTTTCCCATCGCGGCAATGGAAGGTCGCATGCGTGCCCAGTGCCGCACTTTCTTGTCGTGCATGGCCTTGTGATCCTGTGACCACGAACCCGCAGCGTCTACACGGTAGCAACACATGGGGGCCGGCAAAAACACTGCACCGGCAGGCACGGCGCCCAATGACTGAATGAAGTAATCGCCTACAGGGCAAGCACCAAACCAGTCCGGCAATGTATCCATGACTGATTTTTTCAGGAAAATCGAGGCCGTTGGAATGAAGTTGCCGGCACCGGCAATGATCATGCCGGCGGGCAACACGCAGGCGCACGAGGGATAAAACAGGTTGTCGTTGCGCACCCGCTCAAACACATCAGGGGCGGTATGCGCACCACCATGCCAGGCCGGATGAAAGCAGAGCTTGCAGTCAGGGTGCGCCACCAGTGCCGCGTGCTGTGATGTCAGCTTGCCCTGATCCACCCAGAAGTCATCTCCCTCACAAAGCGCGAGATACTCACCACGGGCATGTGATGCAGCCAGTGGCATGGGCTTTTTGCCTTGTGAAAACTGGTTTTCCGTCTGCAGCACGGGCCGGATCAGATTCGGGTATCTGGCAGCATAGCCCTTGATAATCGTCTGTGTAACATCCGTCGAAGCATCGTCATGGATGACTATCTCAAAGGGAAAGCCAGTCTTCTGCAACAGAAAGCCGCGAATGGTGTCATCAAGATACGACTGGTGATTGAATGTGGTGCAAATAACGCTTACCACAGGCCGGGCCACATCGCCCTGCCAGCCAGACATAATCGTCTGCTCGTCGGGCAATGGACGAGCGCGGAAATCCGTAAGGTCAAACTCTTGCACGAAGCCGGCCCTGAATGTCATTGAAAAATGCGGTAAGCATGGCAATACCTGTTGCCAGCAGCGTCATGACGGCCAGGGTAAGAAAGCCGTCAAGTCGTCCTGCCGGAAAATGATCCTGCAACAGCCAGAACATGGCGGCCAGAAAGCCGGCACACGGTAACAGCGGCAACATTATATCCTTGAGCAGCCAGTCTGCATGAAGACCGGGTGCCAGTACCTTGTGTACATATGGCGTCCAGAACAGTAGCGAAAGCAGGCGAAACACCAGCCAGACATAACCGACACCGACCGGCCCCCACTCATGGGCGGCGTATACGATCATTGGAACAGAAATAACTGCAGAGACGGTATTGTAGAGTACGTGCAGGCGAAGCTTTCCGTGCGCATATTGCAGATAGTACTGAAAGGCGCCAATGGCCAACAGACCGTTACCCAGTGCAAACAGGGGCAAGACTGGCTCGGTCCAGTCTGCAGCGGTGCCGTCACCTGTCCATATCTGGACTACCTGACGGGGAAAAAACGTAATGACCAGCGCCACCGGCACGACCATGCAGACCACCAGCCGCGTTGCCTTGCGATACAACGCAAGCATCTCGTCGTTCTTGCCCTGTGCAAGCAACAGGGTCATACGCGGCAATACGGCATTGCTGACTGGCGCCGACAACACCAGCAAGCCGGAGCACACCACCGCCACAAGACTGAAATAACCATACTCGGCAAGTGACAGCAGCTTTGACAGCAACAGCTTGTCCAGCTGACTGACCAGCACCCAGATACCACCGGTATAGGCAATGCCCAGCGCAAACGGCAACACCCGGGTCATCTCGGGAATGCTGAACAAGGCAACAGGCTGGGTAACTGCCGGCAACAACTGATAAAACTTGCGGGCAATCACCACCAGCTCTACCAGTGCCAGCAACAGCTGGTAATAGAAGAAAACAACAATGTCGCCCTTGCTCAGGATAACGAGCAACAGCGCACCAGGAAACCGCAAGGTGGTCAGAATGCCATCAACAACATTGATCCACACCTGTTGCTCGTAGGCATTGATGCCGCTTCTGTGCAAAGAAACAAACCAGCGCACACCAACCATCAGCCCCATCAGGCCAACGCAGTGCGCAACCAGCCCCGCATCCAGCTCGTTAATGGTCAGCCAGTGGCCTGCAATCCAGCCTTTGCTCATGAAAAGGCTTAAGCCAACCACTGTGGCAATGCAGAGGAATATTGTCTCCAGACTGCGGACCAGTCCGCGCAAGGACTGTGACTGGTCTGCCCTGCCCCGCGCGCTTGCCACTTCCCGGCCAAGCGTGGGGGACAAGCCCAGATCCAGCAACTGCATCCATGACTGCAACAGCGTAAAAAAGCCTATCAGACCAAAAGCTTCTGCCCCCATATGCTTTAAATACAAGGGCAGAACAAGAATGCCCGCAAAGGCCACGTAAAAGCGGCCAATGTAGTTGAATGCTACATTTTTCTTTATGGAGGGCATTTATTCACTGGTGCCAGACGGGCTCACAGATCACGCCTTTCGATAGAATTTTGCTGGAATGCCAAACCAGACTTCGTTATCCGGCACATCCTTTCGTACCTGGGAGCAGGCGCCAATTTCGGAATTCTCCCCGATTGTCACTGCAGGCATGATGACAACGCTGGCACCAAACCGTGAGCCTTTCTTGAGGCGTCCAACGGCCTTCACATCATTCTGTGTAAGGTCCGGGGTATCTGTCACCACAAAGGCATACTTCATGACAACATCATCTTCCACAATGGTGTGGGCCGAGAGGGTGCCGCGGCTACCCATGACAACCCTGTTACCCAGAACGCAATTATCGCGAATTTCACAAAACGATGTAAACGAACAATCATCACCAATAACGGCGTTCTTTCCGACTTTTGTATACGTGCCTATTTTTGTGTTGCGACCAATCCGTGCGCCTTGCTGTACCATGGCATAGTC
>JBASJP010000424.1:0-4212 GCA_049655345.1 Moraxellaceae bacterium | reverse complement strand
TGTCAATGTGGACGAGGCGCCGGTGTTGTTCACGCTGGCCTTTGCTGGCATTGCCATCTGCACCGGACTGGTTGGCGGTGTGGTAAATGGCCTGCTGATTTCACGTCTGGGGCTGACCCCCATTCTGTGCACCTTGGGCACGCAGCTGCTGTTTACCGGCCTGGCCGTGGTACTTTCGGGCGGGCCCTCGGTGCGAGTGGGCAGCGCCGACCTGCTGATGGAAATCGGCAACGGCCTGTGGTGGGGCGTGCCGATTTCGTTTTTGCTCTTTTTGCTGATCGCCCTGCTGGTGGGCGCGGTGCTCAAGTACAGCCCGTTTGGCATACGCTTGTTCCTGATGGGCACCAACCCCAAGGCGGCCCGCTTTGCCGGTTTTGCCCAGGAGCGCCTGCTGATCACCACCTACGCCCTGTGCGGGGTGATGGCCGGTGTGGCCGGCGTGCTGATTGCCTCGCGCAATGTGAATGTGAAATGGGACTACGGCCAGTCCTATTTGCTGATCGCCATTCTGATCACGGTGATGGCGGGAGTGAAGCCGGAGGGTGGCTACGGCCGCATGACCTGTCTTTTTCTGTCGACTACCGCCCTGCAACTGCTCTCCAGCATGCTCAATTTTTTGGACGTGTCAAACTTCTTCCGTGACTTCGCTTGGGGCGCGTTGCTGCTGATCTTCCTGGCCTTTGGCCGCTACGAACTGTTTGCCAGGGCACGCGAGAAGTGCCTGCAAGTCATCTCTTGGGTGCGGTCCCCTCCTGCGCCCAAGAGTCATTCCTGAGGGTTAACTACGTGGAGACTCAAATGAAACTCAAACCTGTCAACGCTGCCATTGCGGCCGTATTGCTCGCCGCTTCGGTTGGTGCCCTGAATGCACAGGATAAGCCGACGATTGCGACCGTAGTCAAGATCAGCGGTATCCCGTGGTTTAACCGCATGGAAGTGGGCGTAAAAGAGTACGCCGCCACCACCACCACCGTGAACGCCAGCCAGCGCGGCCCAGCCACCGCCGATGCGGCGCAACAGCTCAAGATCATTGACGACCTGATCGCCCGCAAGGTCAGCGCCCTGGCCGTGGTGCCGATGGACCCGACGGTGATCGAAGGCGCCCTCAAGCGCGCCATGGACCGTGGCATTGTGGTGGTCACCCATGAAGCCGACACCCAAAAGAATACGCACGCAGATATCGAAGCCTTTGACAACGCCGCCTACGGTGTGGCACTGAACGAGAAGCTGTCTTCCTGCATGGGCAACAAGGGCAAGTGGACTTCCTTCGTTGGCTCGCTGGGCAGCCGCACCCACATCCAGTGGGTGGAAGCCGGTGCCGCCAATGCCAAGAAGCACGCTGGCATGACCCTGGTGGATGCCAAGAACGAGTCCTTTGACGATGCCAACAAGACCTACGAAAAGGCCAAGGAAATCCTGCGCAAGCACCCCGACATCGCCGGCTTCCAGGGCTCTGCCGGTAACGACGTGATCGGGATTGGCCGCGCGGTGGAAGAAGCCGGTCTGGCTGGCAAGGTCTGCGTGGTCGGCACCGGCCTGGCCACACCGTCGGCCAAGCTGATCGAGTCGGGCGCCATCACCGCCATCGGCTTCTGGGATCCCAAGGATGCCGGCCTGGCCATGAACAAGACCGCCAAACTGCTGCTGGACAAAAAACCGCTGACCAACGGCATGAACCTGGGCGTCAAGGGCTATGAAAAGGTCTCTGTCACCAAGGGTCCGGGTAAGGGTTATCTGATTGTGGGCAATGCCATGGTGATTGCCGACAAGTCCACTTACAAGAACTACCTGTTCTAAAGCGCATATTCCCCAGGGCCAAGCGGATTGCCGGGCGGCCCTGGGGTTACGTTATACACACCATTCAAGGGCACCTATGTTCGTAGCACAGAGCCAGGAAACACGCAGCTCTGAACTCGCTTCCACGGTGTTCCTGGAAGTCGTCGGTATTCACAAACGCTTTGGCGGCGTGCACGCGCTGCGCGGCGTGAGCTTTGTGATTGAGCGCGGCGAGATTTACCACCTGCTCGGTGAAAACGGCTGCGGCAAGAGCACCCTGATCAAGATCATTTCGGGCGCGCAGCCGCCCGACGAAGGCCAGATCGTCATCGAAGGCCGGGCCTATACGGCACTGACCCCGATTGCAGCGCTGACGGCAGGTATTGAAACCGTGTACCAGGACCTGTCGCTGATTCCCAACCTCACGGTGGCGGAGAACGTGGCCCTGACCGAACAGCTGGTGAAGGCCCAGGGCAGCCTGGCGCGGCCCCTGCGGCAATCCGAACTGAACGCCACGGCGGCGCGCGCGCTGGCCGCAGTCAATTTGCCAACCAGCGCAGAATTTCTCGCCACGCCGGTGGGCAGCTTGCCGCTGGCAGTGCGCCAACTGGTGGCCATTTCCCGCGCCATCGCCACCAAGGCCAAGCTGGTCATCATGGACGAGCCGACCACGTCGCTGACGCGGCGCGAGGTCGACAACCTGATCCGCGTGGTTGCGGAACTGCGCCGCGACAAAGTGGCGGTGCTGTTTGTCACGCACAAACTAGAAGAGTGCTACAGCATTGGCGGCCAGGTGATCGTGTTCCGCGACGGCCAGTGCGTGGCGCAGGGCGCTATCCAGAACTACAGCAAGACCCAGTTGGGTCATTTGATGACCGGGCGCGACATTGACGCCAGCCGCTATCGCCATGCCAGCGCATCCGATGAGACCTTGCTGCAACTGCAGGAGTTGGGTTGCCGTGGCTATTTTCAACAAGTCAGCTTTACGCTCAGGCGCGGTGAAATTCTGGGTATTACCGGCCTCATGGATTCGGGCCGCAACGAGCTCGCAAAGACCATTGCCGGTGTGATGGCGGCCAGCAGCGGCAACATCAGCCTGCTTGGCCAGCCGCTCAAGCTGAGTTGTCCGGCCGACGCCATCCGCAACGGCATTGGCTATGTGCCGGAAGACCGTCTCGGAGAAGGGCTGTTTCTGGACAAACCCATCCTGTCGAATATGGTGGCCGCCATTCTGGACGACCTGCGCACCGTATTTGGCACGTTGGACCACAACAAGGCGCGTGCCGTGGCGCAGGAACTGGTGGATGAGTTGCGCATTGCCACGCCCAATGTAGAACTGCCGGTGCAGTCGCTCTCCGGCGGCAACCAGCAGCGCGTGCTGATCGCGCGCTGGCTGACCATCAAGCCGCAGCTGCTGGTGCTGCACGGTCCCACCGTGGGTGTGGACGTGGGCTCCAAAGACACGATTTACAAGGCCATACAGGCGCTGGCCGAACGCGGCCTGGGCGTCATCCTGATCAGCGACGACCTGCCTGAGCTGCTGCAAAACGCCGACCGCATTCTGGTCATGCGGGATGGTCTGGTGCAGCAGGAGTTTTCGGCCGATGTGGCACAAGAAGAAGATCTGTACCGCGCCATGCTCGGTACCGGGAAAGGGTCCCCCCGTGAATAATGTGATGCAGTCCACCAGCCCGGCCCATGCGCCTGCCAGCCTGGGCAGCCGCCTACGCGACAAGCTGGAGCGGCGCCCGGAATTCTTCACGCTGTTTTTGTTAATCGCGCTGTCCGCCTTTGTCGGCACGGTCAACCCCAGCTTCTTCCAGATCTCCACGCTGTTTGATATTGCCCGCTCCAGCACCGTCATCGGCCTGTTTGCCCTGGGCGTGTTTGTCATCCTGGCGGCCGGGGGCATTGACGTCTCGTTCACCGCGATTGCCGCGCTCTCCATGTACGCGGTCACCAAGCTGGTTGTGGTGTACCAGCCGGACACGCCGATCTTGCTGGTGTTCGCTCTGTCCACCGTGGGTGGTGGTCTGCTAGGCCTGGTCAATGGCGTGCTGGTGCAGTCGCTCAAGGCGCCGTCGCTGATTGTCACCATCGGCACGCAATACCTGTTTCGCGGCCTGCTGCTGACGTTTGTCGGCACGGTCTGGATCATTGATCTGCCCGCGCAGATGGACGGCTTCGGCAAGATGGCACTGCTCACGCTACAAACCGATCGCGGCAACACCATCATCCTGCCGGCCTTTGTGCTGATCTTGCTGGCGACGGCGCTGCTGACCTGGTGGATCCTGAACCGCACCCTGCTGGGCAAGGCCGTGTTTGCCGTGGGCGGCAGCCCCGTGATTGCCGAGCGCCTGGGCTACAACCTGCGCGCCGTGCACTTCTTCATCTTCAGCTACACCGGCGCCCTCGCGGGCCTGGCCGGAATGATCC
>JBASJP010000423.1:0-2193 GCA_049655345.1 Moraxellaceae bacterium | reverse complement strand
CCCTCAGGAAATCCGGCAGCCTGCGCCGCCAGTTGCTGCTGCTCCTGCTGGGGGGGTTGGCCATTATCTGGCTGGGCACTGCCGTACTGACCGTTATCGAAACCCGTCAGGAACTGGATGAACTGCTCGATGCCCATCTGGCACAAAGCGCGGCGTTGCTGCTGGCGCAGGCCGGCGAAGACGTAGATGACATTGAGATCGAGCACGCCCCCAACCTGCATCGCCACGCACAACAGGTAGCGTTCCAGATCTGGGATGATGCAGGCCGTCTGCAACTGCACTCTGCCAATGCGCCGGCAACGCCCCTGAGCACAACCCGCAACGGCTACTCCGACACCCGCATCGGCACACAGTCCTGGCGTGTATTTTCCGTCGCGACGCCGGATGCGCGCCATCAGATCCAGGTTGGCGAATCCCGCGCCGCACGAGAGGAACTGGCCGCGGAAATGCTCGGGCAATTGCTGAGTCCACTGCTGGTGGCCCTGCCACTGCTCGGCTTGCTGGTGTGGCTGGCGGTCACCCGCGCATTGCGCCCGGTCAGGCAGCTGGGCGACGCACTGTCACGGCAACAACCGGGACAACTGCACCCGCTCGACACCAGCGTGCCACGCGAACTGGTGCCTCTGGTTAGCCGTCTCAACGAACTGATGTTCCGCGTGGATGCCTCCCTGGACAGCGAACGCCGTTTCACCAGTGACGCCTCGCACGAATTGCGCACTCCCCTCGCCGCCATCCGGACGCAACTGCAAGTTGCTCAAGGTGCACGTGACGATGCCGAAAGGGAGCGTGCCATCACCATGGCGCTGGGGGCTGGCGAACGTGCTACCCGCCTGATTGAACAATTGCTGACGCTTGCCCGCGTCGATCACGGTGTACTGGCAAGCAAGGCGGCACCGGTCAACCTCCGTGATGTCGCCCTGCAGTGTATTGAACTGCTGGCACCGGAAGCGGCACGCAAGCATGTCGAACTGGGCCTTGATGCCGTAGATAGCGGCACTGGAAACGACGCCAGCATCATTACCGGCCATGCAGATCTTTTGCAGATCCTGCTGCGCAACCTTATCGACAATGCCATCCGCTATTCACCTGCCGGCAGCAGCGTCACCGTGCATGTCGCGGGATGCCACAATGGCACCGTCACGATGTCAGTCTGCGATGAGGGGCCGGGCATTCCACAGGAGCAACGCGAAGCAGCCATGCAACGCTTTCGTCGTCTGGACACAAACGGGCGGCAAGGCAGCGGACTGGGGCTGTCCATTGCAGACCGCATTGCGACGCTTCATGGCGCCACGCTGACCCTGTCTGACGGGCCAGATGGCAAGGGCCTGTGTGTGCGTATCCTGTTCAGCACATAAGCCCTGCCACCACATCACGGGCCGGCAGTACGCCCCACTTCCAGCGCCAGCCGCCCTTCAACCTGCAGGTAGGCCAGCAAGCGATCCTGCGTAAAGTAGAGGCCCTGCGGGCGCACCCGTTGCAAACTGCCCTTCAGCACCATGCCACTGCCCAGATCCTGACGGACATCCCGGAAATCCCGCAGCGCATCCGCCAGGTCTTCATCAAAACGGAAGCGTGCCTTCTGCTGCAAGGTGCTGCGGAACGTTGAGCCCAGCAACCAGTTGGCCGATTTGGCGAGAAAATTGCGGGTGCCTAGCGAATACTCCAGCTGCTCGAACCTGACCTCGTTTTTTTCCACATCAAAGACCGGCTTGCCCAGCACAAATATTTCCGCGCGAACCGGTTGCGACAAGGCCAGGCCGATCACCGCCTTGTCGCCGTTGCCATACAACCGGATATCGTCAATCACCACCGTGTTGCCATCGGCCATTATCGGCTTCCCGGCAACCTGCTGATTGAGCAGGCGAGCGGCATCACTCAGGGCGATGTCTCCCGTCAGTGCCAGGTAAAATGCATCGCCATTGATTCCCCGCTCGGGAGCAGGCACCGGTGGCAATTTCACTACCGGCTTCTTGCCGGACAGCAGCACCGGTTGCGCCTGCACCAGCACACCGGTTGTCACAAAGCGGCCATTGCCGTGCGGGTCGTCAAAACTCACCCTGCGTGGCTGCGGCAGCAACCAGACATCCGGATGTACTTCACGCGGGGCATTCAGTTCAGGCCAGGCTTTGGTGAGCGCATTGCGCAAGCTGACCTGACGCAAGCCAGACTGCAGGGCCTCATCCATCGCCACCC
>JBASJP010000422.1:0-2284 GCA_049655345.1 Moraxellaceae bacterium | reverse complement strand
TATGGTTGGGTTTTGCCTCGGCATTGGCTAGACTGAGAGATTGATCCTATAACTAGAACGTTGCCCCGGACGGTGTCCGCCGAGGAGCAAGATGAATAGAAACACTCCGCTTCCCCCCGAGTTCCTGGCTGGCCTTGAGCCGCTTTCACGTCGTCGTTTCCTTGTTGGAGGCGCGCAGCTCGCCGCTGTCGGCGGTTCGCTGCTGGCACTGCCTGGGCAGGTACTAGGTGCCAACAAGGCAAGTGGTCTGCCACCGGGCATCAAGTACCTGACCGAGACTGAGTACCACGTGTTCGACAAGCTCCGTCTGGTCATGCTGCCGACGCAAAAGTTCCAGCTGCCCTCTACGACAGAGGTTCCAGTGATGCAGAATGTCGATGTGGTTATCAGCAAGCTTGATCCGCGTCCGCGTCTTCTGGCCAAGTTGGCGGTCAACACTCTCGAATATACAGGCGTGGCCTGGCGCTTCTCACGGTTCTCGGCAATGAGTGACGAGCGCGCCCTGAAGCGTGTCAGGGACTGGCAAACAGGCAACATGGCTGAGCGAGGCATCATTTCCAGTTTGAAGATGGTGGTCACATTCGCCTACTGGCAGGATCAACGTACTTATCCAGGTCTGGAATACGATGGTCCGGTGACCGAGAAATGGGGCATTCGTCGTCTCGGCAATGCACCACTGCCTCGCTGATATTCCAGAACTAAAAATAATAATGACGCACTGAGTCGGTATCGAGGGCGAAATGATTTACAGGGAATTGCCGCAAGAAGGGCTTCCGGTTACCCAGGCCAAAGACATCACTGAAAAAAATGTTCACCTGAATGCTGACGTTATTGTGGTCGGCTCGGGTGCTGGCGGAGCCGTGGCGGCGTATGAGCTTGCCCGGGCAGGCAAGAAGGTCATTGTTCTTGAAGCCGGCCGCTATGTGCCGAGCGCGGACTTCAAGGAAGACATGACTGACAGTATGTATCGCATGTATCAGGATGCCGGTCTGCAAACCAACTCGACCGGCGACCTTATCCTGATGCAGGGAGCCACGACCGGTGGTTCAACGGTTCTCAGTGCCACGATTTCTGCCAGGGTGCCAGACAGGGTGCTCAAGGAATGGCAGCGCGATCATGGCCTCGATAACATTTCTTCCGAGCAGCTGCGGCCGCACTTTGAAAAAGTGGAGCAGCGTCTTGGTGTGCACGTTAATGAGCCGCATGAAATCAATGACGCTGCCAATCTGGTGGTGCAGGGCTCCGAAGTCATGGGGTGGTCCTGGAAGCCGCTGTCCCGTAACGTGAAGCAGTGCGCGCTCACCGGTTTGTGTCTTGCAGGTTGCCCTTCGGATCGCAAGCTTTCCATGCTGGTGACATATCTCCCATGGGCTGTGGCAGAGGGTGCCGAGATATTCGTTGATGCGCATGTTGATTTTGTGAATGAACGTAATGGTCGCGCCTCTGGTGTAGAGGGCCGTTTCATTGATCCTGATACACATGAAGTAGTGGCCAGCTTTACTGCTGAAGGCCAGATCGTTGTTATTGGCGCAGGCCCCATCCAGACGCCATTGCTGTTGCAGAAAAGTGGCCTGGGTCAGCAAAGCGGTATGGTTGGCCGTAATCTTTCTGTGCGACCGGGTGTTTCCGTGTTTGGCAAGTTCCCCGAGCCTGTATATGGCTGGCGTGGAGCGCTGACCGGGATTCATGTAGACGAGTTCTGGAAGGAAAAGTACAACTGGATTGACATGGACAGTGGTCTGGCCGCGCCTGCCCAGCTTATCGCGCAGGGCCAGCTGGGCGAGGGCGATGACCATGTCAGGTTCATGAAAGAGTATAAGTACTTTTCGGCACTTAATGTATTCGTGCATGACCATGGCCAGGGTTATGTGCAGTGGATTGGCGATGCCGTTACGGGTGACAAGCGTATTGAATGGAACCTTAATCGTGACGAATTTAATTCGATGCGTGAAGGCTTGCGTCATGCCGCTCGAGTGATGTTTGCAGCAGGGGCAGAGAAGGTTTATCTGCCAGCCTATAACCGTACCGTCGCGACCAGTGTGTTTGAGCTGGATCAGGTCGTGGACAAGATCGAGTTCGGTACCCTTGGTCTTTACACTATGCGCATGATTGCCTACAACCCACAGGGTACCTGCCGTATGGGTAGGGATCCGTTCACTTCTGTCGTGAATCAGTGGGGCGAATCACATGAACTGAAAGGGCTGTTTATTGTTGATGCCAGTATCTTGCCGACGGAAATTACGGTGAATACCCAGATGACGGTATCGGCTCTGGCCAGTTATAT
>JBASJP010000421.1:0-7767 GCA_049655345.1 Moraxellaceae bacterium | reverse complement strand
GATGCCAAGGTCAAGCTGGTGTTTGCCAAAGGGCTGGCATCAAAGACAGGTGTGCAGCGCAGCGCGGATCAGGCACTGACATTCAGGGTTCGTCCGGCATTCACTGCCAGCTTCACCTGTACCCGTGAAAGTGCGCGTCAGGCCTGTGCGCCGATGACGGACATGCGTCTGGAGTTCACGGACATCGTGAGTGCCGAACGTCTCAAGGCAATTCGTCTGGAGGGTGGTGGACGCACCTGGATGCCGGTGCCAAATGCAGGTGACGCAGAGGACTATTACGGCGAGGGTGGTACGGGGCCGGATGATTTTGTCCCGGGCACTGTTGCGACATTCCGGGGACCTTTCCCGGCGGAGGCATCATTTACACTGAAGCTGTCACCGGATTTCCGTGACGAGTCCGGACGTGTGCTCACCAATGCGGCACGTTTTCCGTTGGCAGTGAAAACGGCTGCGTATCCGCCACTGGCAAAATTTGCTGCCAATTTCGGCGTGATCGAGAAAACGGCCGGCGCGGTACCACTGACCGTGCGCAATCTGGAGGCCGGTGGTGTGCAGGGACAGGCGCGCCTGCTGACACTGAAGTTGCCGGACGGTGATGTCGATCTCCTGAAGTGGTTGCAGCGTTTCCGCAAGCATCAGGATGACCAGAGTTGTTATCAGTGCACGCGCCGCGATGAGCAGGGCCGTCGCCTCGACCCGGATCCCCGTTCGTTCTCGCTGCTGGCAAAGGAGTCTGCCGCAAAGGCGCAGGCCTTGCCGCGCACTCAGGCTGCAAAGGAGTTTGAGGTGCTGGGTCTGCCGGTGCCGCAGACGGGCGTGTATGTGCATGAAGTGGAGAGCCGCTGGCTGGGCACCTCGCTCATGGAGACGCCGGCCCCCATGTATGTGTCGGCCATGAGTGTTGTCACCAACCTCGGTGTGCATCTGCGCAGTGGCAAGGAAAATGCGCTGGTGTGGGTGACAGCGCTGGAGACCGCCAAACCAGTGGTCAATGCGGATGTGGTCCTTTACGAGTGCAAGGGGCGCACCGTTGTGTGGCGCGGCCGTACCGATGCGCAGGGCATTGCCCGCATCAGTAACCCACCGGATTTTTCTGCGTGGGGGGAGTGCATGAGCAGTCATGCGGTGATTGGTCGCTCCGGGCAGGATCGGGGGATTGTTCTGCCCGGCTGGGACGAGGGTATCCAGTCGTGGCGTTTCAATCTGCCGGGCTGGCGTGCCAGCGGCGAGCTGGTGGCGCACAGCATTCTCGATCGCACCCTGTTCCGTGCCGGTGAAACCCTGCATGCGCGTCATGTTGTGCGTGAGCTGGCGCTTGGCGGCCTGACTGCTCCACGTTCCCCTCGCTACAACAAGCTGGTTATAGAGCATGAAGGCTCTGGCCAGCAGTACGAGTTGCCACTCGCCATTGATGCCGGTGGCAATGGTGACACGACCTGGTCTATTCCAAAGGCGGCAAAGCTGGGGCGCTATGTGCTGCGTCTTGAAACGAAGAATGACAGCTACGTGCTGGCGAATTTCCGTGTCGAGGAGTTTCGCCTGCCGGTCCTGAAGCCGCGTCTGCAATTGCCGGGTGGTCCGCTGGTCCTGCCGCCGGTCGTGCCTGTCGATATGCAGCTCAGTTACCTCAATGGCGGTGGCTACCCGAATGCGCCTGTCACCTTGCGTGGGCGCGTGCGTGCAGCCGGATACAACTTTACGGGCTTTGATGATTATTCGTTTGGAGACTATGCCTCTTATGACGAAGAGGGCGAGTCTGATGCCTATGAAGAAATTGCGCTGGAAGAAAAGACACTGACACTGGATGCCAATGGCGGCTTGCGTGTTGATAGTGTTGCTTTGCCTGCGGTGAGCCGGATCAGTCAGCTGGCGATCGAAATGGAGTTTCGCGATCCGAGTGGTGAAAACCAGACGGTCTCTGCGACAACAACGCTATGGCCTGCTGCGGTACTGCCCGGCATCAGGCTTCCGTCCTGGATCACGCTGGATGGAAAGAGCCCACAGCCTGTTGATGTGGTTACGCTGGGTCCGGATGGCAAGCCGCGAGGCAAGGTGCCGGTCACCGTGACCGCAGAACTGCATGTGCAGCAGACGCATCGTCGTCGCACCGTTGGTGGCTTCTACAGCTATGACTCGGTGACCAAAAAGGAACCGCTGCCGGTGAGCTGCGGTCATCAGACCGATGCCTCCGGCCGTCTGCGTTGCTCGGTAATGCCTGGTGTGTCAGGAAATCTTGTGCTGCGTGTGACATCGCGTGATGAGGCCGGCCGTGAAATGTCTGCCAGCACATCGACCTGGGTCAGCAATGGTGAACGCTGGTGGTTTGGTCAGGATAATGATGACCGTATTGATCTGTTGCCAGAGAAGAAAGAGTACCAGACGGGTGAAACCATGCGTTTCCAGGTGCGCATGCCATTCCCGGAGGCTACGGCGCTGGTCAGTGTGGAGCGAGACGGGGTGATCGAGACCCGGGTACAGGTGCTGGATTCGAAAAATCCGGTCATTACGCTGCCGGTGAAAGCGGAATACGCGCCGAATGTTTTTGTCTCGGCCCTGCTGGTGCGTGGTCGTAATGCCGAGGTGGCGCCGACGGCACTGGTTGACCTGGGCAAGCCGGCATTCAAGCTCGGTATAGCCAACGTGAAGGTGAACTGGTCGAGCATGCGCCTTAGGGTGGCTGTTGCGCCTGACAGATTGCGCTATCGCCCCCGCGAGCAGGCCAACGTCAGTGTGCAGGTGACGCCGCCAGCAGGACAGGCATTACCTGCTGATACCGAAGTCACGATTGCGGCCGTAGACGAGGCACTGCTTGAACTGGCAGGTAATGACACTTTTGATGTGTTGACGCCGATGATGGTGGAACGAGGCTATGGCATGAATACGTCCACCTCGCAGTTGCAGGTGGTGGGCAAGCGTCATTATGGCCGCAAGGCATTGCCGCCAGGTGGTGGTGGTGGCCGTGGTGCCAATACGCGTGAGCTGTTCGATACGCTGGTGTACTGGCAGGCCCGCGCAAAAGTTGATGCCAATGGCCGTGCGGTGTTCACCGTGCCGCTGAATGACTCCCTGACCGGTTTCAGGCTGGTGGCCTCGGCGGTCAGCCGTGACCGTTTTGGTCATGGAGAGTCACGCATGGAGAGCTTTCAGGATCTGCAGATGATCAGCGGATTGCCGCTGACAGTGCGTCAGGGCGACAAACTCGATCCCGGCTTTACCTTGCGCAATGCCACCGACAAGGCCATGTCTGTACAGTTTGTTGCTGCAGTGGACGAGATGGGCACGCTGGTCGACAAGGCAGTTTCCATTCCGGCCGGGCAATCCGTGCTGGTCACGGTGCCATTCACTGTGCCGCGCAATATTACCGGGTTGCACTGGAAGGTGCGGGCCGAAGGCAAGTCTGCGGGCGATGCGCTCAAGCTGACGCAGAAAGTGCTGGACCCGGTGCCGGAGCGGGTCTGGCAAGCCACCATGCTGCAACTGACGACGCCTACCGATATTCCCGTGCAAAAACCGGCAGATGCACTCAGTGGTGGCGGTCTTGTGGTGTCCGGGCAGGCAAGGCTGGCAGACAGTCTGGATACGGTGCGTGAGTACTTTCGCAACTACCCGTACAGCTGCCTCGAACAGAAAACATCAAAAGCGGCAGGCCTGCAGGATCGGGCACGCTGGGACGAGTTGATGGATTTGCTTCCCACGTATCTGGATGACAACGGCCTTGCCGGGTTTTATCCGAATACGAGCGGCTACCCGTTCCTGACGGCGCATATCCTGCGTGTCAGTCGCGCCTTGAACTGGCCGATTCCCGAGGCTTCCCGCGAGAAAATGCTCACCGGGCTGGTGAGCTATGCAGAAGGCAGGATTCCCTTTGAGGACTGGCGTCTGCGCGAGCTGGATGATGCGCACCGCCGCCTTGAGGTGCTGTCGGTTCTGGCAACTTCCGGCAGGTTGAAAACATCGCACCTGGATGCACTGAAAATTGATCCGCCGCGCTGGACCACATCCATGCTGGTGAACTGGTTCGAGGTGCTGCGGCACGGCAAGAACATCCCGCGACAGGCAGAGCGTCTTGCCCAGGCAGAAAGTCTCCTGCGTTCACGTCTCACTCTGCAGGGATCGGCGTTGCTGTTGTCCGAGGGCGACTTCAACTGGTGGTGGCTCTATGACAATGATGCTGCCGTGGTCTCGCGTCTCATGCTGGCAACCATGGACCTCCCCGCATGGCGGGAGGATCAGCCACGCCTGATTCGTGGTCTGCTGATGCGGCAGCGTGAAGGTCACTGGGCAACGACGGTTGCCAATATGTGGGGTGGTTTTGCACTGAAGCGATTCAGTGACACGTTCGAGCGCGAGGTGGTCAGTGGCACTACCCGGGCACAGCTTGGTGCGCAGTCGGTTGACTTGTCCTGGGCACAAAAAGAGCCGGCGCCCGTGCGTCTGGAGTGGCCGGCTGCGCCTGCCACACTCAAACTCAGTCAGCAGGGCAGCGGCGCGCCGTGGATTACGGTGCAGTCACGTGCACGTATTCCGCTCAAAACCCCCTATGGCACCGGCTTTACGGTCAGCAAGTTGGTCGAGCCGCTGCAGCAGAAAGTGAAGGGCAAGTGGAGTGTCGGAGATGTGGTGCGAATCACCCTCACCATGAATGCCCAGAGTGATATCGGCTGGGTAGCGGTGGATGACCCGATTCCATCCGGTGCCACCCTGCTGGGTCGTGCGCTTGGCCGGGACAGCAATCTGGCGGCTGAACGTGATGGCGGTGACTGGACCTGGGCGACCTATGCCGAGTTTGGTGCGGATGCCTACCGTGCCTATTACGAGCGCATCTACAAAGGCGAGTGGCACGCAAGCTATACCTTGCGCCTTAACCAGTCCGGTGATTTTGTCTTGCCGCCGACCCGGGTCGAGGCCATGTATGCACCGGAAATGTTTGGCATGACGCCTAATGCCGCGTGGGTGGTTGTGCCTTGATCAACGTGTCGGGTTGTCATGTGGGGCGATTGGGTCGTGCCATTGCCGGGATGCTCTGCCTGTGTGCAGTAGTGCTGGATGCACAGGCGGGTGCTCCCGGGTTTGCAGACATTCGCTCGGGATACAAATCCTCTTACGCCGAACTGCATGATCGTGATGGAAAGTTCCTGCATGCCCGGCGTGTGGATCTCACGTCCAATCGCCTGCGATGGGTGCCGCTGGCCGATATCTCGCCTGCACTGTCCGAAGCGGTAGTCTTTGCCGAGGACAGGGAGTTCTGGCAACACAGTGGTGTGGACTGGAGTGCGACGGCAATGGCCGCCATGAAAATGGTGACCGGCGATCGTACACGTGGCGCCTCGACGATCACCATGCAGTTGGCCGGCTTGCTGGACAAGGAGCTGGCCTGGCGCAGTGGTGGCCGTTCACTTTCGCAAAAGTGGAGCCAGATGCAGGCGGCCAGGGATATCGAGCGTAGCTGGTCAAAGCCGGAAATTATCGAGGCCTATCTCAATCTCGTCAGCTTTCGTGGCGATTTGCAGGGGATTGCTGCGACGTCACGGGCATTGTTCGGCAAGCAACCGGCGGGGCTTACGCGTAACGAAGGCCTGTTGCTGGCTTCCTTGCTTCCCTCGCCTCAGGCCGCTCCCGGTCGTGTTGCTACCCGTGCCTGCGTACTCATCAATGCCGGCTTCATGGATGCAGACTGCCAGGCGGTAAAAGATCTGGCGATGACGGCATTGACCCGTCGGCTTTCGCCCTATCCGGAAAATCCAGCACTGGAGTCTCTGGCTAACAGTTTGCTGAAAGTACCGGCGCAGAATGTGGTTTCAACCCTGTCCGCCGGGGTGCAGAAAAAAGCCGAAGAGGTTCTGCGTAACCAGCTGTTTGAGCTGAAGAGCAGCCACGTCAATGCCGGTGCAGTGCTGGTGCTCGATAACGCTACTGGTGCTGTCATTGCCTATGTTGCCAATGCCGGCTTGCTGGAGAGCGCCCGTTTTGTCGATGCCATACAGGCATCGCGTCAGGCAGGCTCTACACTCAAGCCGTTCCTGTACGAGATGGCCCTTGAGCAGAAATACCTGACTGCTGCCTCTGTTCTTGAAGATACGCCGGTGAGTTTTCCCACGCCCAGTGGGCTGTATGTGCCGCAAAACTATGAAAAGGATTTCAAGGGGCCGGTGAGTGCGCGAGTGGCGCTGGCAGGCTCACTGAACGTCCCCGCTGTTCGTGTCCTGAATCTGGTTGGTGTCGAGAATGCATGGGCGCACTTGCGTGCACTCGGCCTTACGCTGCCCGAGTCGCCGGATTTTTATGGCCATTCACTGGCGCTGGGTGGTGCCGATGTCACGCTATGGGCGCTGGCCAATGCCTATCGCACGCTCGCACGAGGCGGCAGCAGTACGCCGCCGACTTTTTCTCCAGGTCGTGTCGGCGAGGCCGTTCGGGTAATGGATCATGAGGCGGCTTTCATTACGGCGGACATTCTGGCGGATCGCAGTGCCCGCGCCATCACGTTCGGGCTGGAAAGCCCTCTTGCCACACCGTTCTGGACGGCAGTGAAAACCGGGACCAGCAAGGACATGCGTGACAACTGGTGCATCGGCTTTTCCACCCGTTATACGGTCGCAGTGTGGGTGGGCAATCTCGATGGCAGCCCCATGCAGGATGTATCGGGTATCACCGGAGCTGCACCCGTATGGGCCTCAGTGATGAAGCAGCTTGAGGGAGGGCAGGTGCGTCCGGAGGGTAGTGCTCCGGTTGCACCGCTCACGCTGGTGCGCCAGAAAGTCCGCTTTCGTGGTCTCAGGGAGCCGGCCCGCGAGGAGTGGTTTATCCGGGGTACGGAGCTTGAGTCTGTCGACTATGTCCAGCAGGCAGTGACACGCATCGAATATCCCGTTACTGGCACCATCATCGCAGTGGATCCGGACATTCCCTGGTCCCGCCAGCAGTTGCGCCTGCGTGCCGAAACCGGCGTGGACGGCCTGTCGTGGTGGCTTGATGGCTTGCGGCTTGGACCAGCGAAGGATCATGACTGGTCACCAATGCCCGGCAGCCATCGTCTGGAGCTTCGTGATGCCAGGGGACTGGTACATGATGCGGTGAGCTTTACGGTACGCGGTCGCATGGTAACGGCACCGGCCAACTAGTCTTGCCGGCTTCAATGCCAACCGGCTTTCCGCTACCCTCATGTCACATTCAGGAAAGGAAGAACACACATGACGACGACACGTCGTTTCGATCTGGTGCTGTTTGGCGCCACGGGTTTTACGGGAGGACTGGTCGCCGATTATCTGGCTGGCATCTCAAGGGAAGAATCTTTCACCTGGGCACTTGCCGGGCGCAGCAGCAGCAAGCTGCTGGCCGTGCGTGACCGGCTGGCGACGGCTGCAGGTGTGAGCCTGCCCGAAGTGCTTGTTGCCGACGTCAATGATGCCGACTCCATTCGTGAACTCGCCGCTTCCGCTACCACGGTCATTACGACCGTTGGCCCTTACTGGCTGTATGGTGAGCCGCTGGTGCGCGCCTGTGCCGAAGCCGGCACACATTATGTGGATCTGACGGGTGAGCCACAGTTCGTTCATGCCATGCGGGAAAAGTATGATGCGCTGGCCAGAAAAACGGGTGCGCGTATTGTTACCAGTTGTGGCTTTGAAAGTATTCCGCCAGACATCACGGTGCTGTTTGCGCTCAATGAATTGAAAAAACGCATCGGTGAAGCGGCCTTTCAGGCATCAGACATTGTCGTGAAGGGCGGGGTGAATGCCGGCGGTACGATTTCCGGCGGCACCTGGC
>JBASJP010000420.1:0-12695 GCA_049655345.1 Moraxellaceae bacterium | reverse complement strand
GCTGACGGGTGTCGCTGCCCCTGGTAGAGGAACTTCAGAACTTCGGAACGACAGTGGTGATAATCACTGTTGCTGGCGAGCGCCATGCGATCACGCGGGCGCTCCAGATTGACTTCAAGAATTTCGCCGATGGTGGCGGCAGGGCCGTTGGTCATCATCACGATGCGGTCTGACAGCAGCACTGCCTCATCCACATCATGTGTCACCATGACCACGGTAGAACCGGTTGCCGCCACAATCTTCATGAGTTCGTCCTGCAGGTGCGCACGGGTGAGTGCATCCAGCGCACCAAACGGCTCATCCATCAGCAGGATGCGCGGCTCCATGGCCAGTGCACGGGCAATACCCACACGCTGTTTCATGCCGCCGGAAATTTCACCCGGCATTTTCCTCATGGCATGCGACAGGCCAACCAGCGTCAGCGCCTTTTCGGTACGCTCTTTCAGCTGGGCCTTGCTTTCCGAGGCACCAAACACACGCTCCACGGCCAGATGCACATTCTCGAAGCAGCTCAGCCATGGCAGCAGCGAGTGGTGCTGGAACACCACCGCACGCTCCGGGCCAGGCCCGGCAATTTCGCGGTTGTTGCACAGCAACACACCAGAGGTTGGCAACGTCAGACCGGCAATCAGGTTAAGCAGCGTGGACTTGCCGCAACCGGAGTGACCGATCAGCGAGACAAACTCCCCTTCAGCGATGGCCAGATCAATATCGCGCAGCGCAGTGAACATGCCCTTCTTGGTCTTGAAGCTCATGCCGGCATTTTCAATGGAAACGATCTTTTTCATGACAATGCTCCCACTCAGTTTTCGTAGGTGAAACGCTTGGCCACCAGGATCAGCATCTGCTCCAGCAGAAGCCCGACAATACCCACCACAAAAATCGCGATGATGATGTGTGCCACATTGAGGTTGTTCCACTCATCCCACACCCAGAAGCCCAGGCCAACGCCACCGGTGAGCATCTCGGCGGCCACAATCACCAGCCAGGCCACACCAATTGAGAGACGGATACCGGTCAGCAGATAGGGCAGTACCGACGGGAACAGGATTTTGGTGAACACTTTCCATTCCGACAGGTTGAGCACACGCGCCACGTTCAGGTAATCCTGCGGCACCTGCGACACGCCCACGGCAGTATTGATGATGATGGGCCAGATGCTGGAGATGAAAATCACCCAGATGGAAGCCGGCTCTGCTGCCTTGAACACCAGCAGGCCGATTGGCAGCCAGGCCAGTGGCGACACCGGACGCAACAGCGAAATGATCGGCGAGGCCATGTCGTTCAGAAAGCGGAAGCGACCAAGCATGAAGCCGAACGGAATGCCGATGGCGGCGGCCATGCCAAACCCGAGACCGACACGCCCCAGCGAGCGCAGGATGTTCCAGCCAATGCCCTGATCGTTAGGACCATTCTGGTAGAAAGGATCGGCAAACAGCGCTTTGGCTGCTTCCCACGTGGCCATCGGGCCGGGCAGATCAACACGGTAGTGGCTGACCACCGCCCAGATAAACACAAACATGGAGACACCCAGCAGCGGTGCTGCCGTACGGGCAATCACGGTGCCCCAGGCAACGCTGGCAAGCCAGTTGCGTGCCTTGTCCACGCGGGATGGCGCCGCTTTGGCCGCCGGTTTTTCCAGTTCAGAAACGATTGCCGTCATTTCGTTCTCCTTTCACGCCATCGGCGTTTTCGGGCAGCAAGGGGCCGCGTTGCTCCCGAAAGAGCAACGGGGTTGTACAGACTTTGGAAAGGTCACGTCACCACAGGGTGACGTGACGGTGGCTTACATCTTGATGGCAAAACCTGCCGCGTAAGCTGCAGGATTGGAGCCATCCCACACCTTGCCGTCGATCAACGTGCTGGCGCGCATCGGTGATGACGGGACAGGCACCTTGAGTTGCGTTGCCGCCTGCTTGTAAAGCTCGACCTGGTTGATCTGTTTGGCCACGCCCAGATAATCCGGATCGGTCTTGAGCATGCCCCAGCGCTTGTGCTGGGTGAGAAACCACATGCCATCGGAGTAATACGGAAAGCCGATCTTGCCACCGTCATAGAACTGCATCGGATTGGCATCCTTCCACTTCTTGCCGATGCCGTTGTCGTAGTTACCCAGAAAACGTTCCTTGATCACGTCTTCGGGTGCATTGACATAGGACTTGCCGGCAATCAGCTTGGCCACCTGCGGACGGTTCTTCACATCATCGATGTAACGGGCGGCGTCCATCACTGCCATGATCAGCGCACGTGACGTGTTAGGGTATTTCTTCACGAATTCGGCGGTGCAACCCAGCACTTTTTCAGGGTGATCTGGCCAGATGGCCTGCGTGGTGGTTGCGGTAAAACCGATGTTGTCAAAAATGGCACGTGCGCCCCACGGCTCACCCACACAGAAACCATCCATGTTGCCAACGCGCATGTTGGCCACCATCTGTGGTGGTGGCACCACAATGGTTTTCACATCACGCATGGGGTCGATGCCGTTGGCCGCCAGCCAGTAGTACAGCCACATGGCGTGGGTACCGGTGGGGAAGGTCTGCGCAAACGTGTATTCGCGCTTGTCGGTATCAATCAGTTTCTTGAGTGACTTGCCGTCAGTGACGCCTTTTTCCTTCAACTGGTTGGACAGCGTGATGGCCTGGCCATTCTGGTTAAGCGTCATCAGCACGGCCATGTCTTTCTTGGGGCCGCCAATACCCAGGTGCACGCCATAAATCAGGCCGTACAGCACGTGGGCGGCATCCAGCTCGCCATTGCCCAGCTTGTCACGCACACCGGCCCACGAGGCCTCCTTGCTGACATTGATCTTGATGCCGTATTTCTTGTCAAAGCCCAGCACCGCAGCAATAACAACTGGTGCGCAGTCGGTCAGCGGAATGAAACCGACGTTTACCTCGGTTTTTTCCGGCTTGTCCGAACCTGCTGCCCAGGCAGTGGATGACATTGACATGGACATTCCCCCCATCAAGCCGGCAGCTCCTGCCAGCATCGTGCCTTTGAGAAACTGGCGACGATCAACACCGACCTCTGTTTCCGGGCCCGTTGCCGACACTGTTTCTTTCATTTCATCGCGCTCAGCCATCATGCACCTCGTTTTGCTGGTCTTCACTGCCTGTGAAAACCCCGAGCCAAAAAAAATGACGTCTGCAGATTTCTCCGCAGGACGCCATTGTCCACTTGGGTATTTCACCGGATTCAAATGCCCTGTAGCACAGGGCAACACAACACAGGTCAATGTCTCACGACATTCGCAAGCCGTTTCCAACGCTGGAGCACCCAGACTTGCTGAAAGAGATATTGCATTGAGCGTGCCAACTTTTTAGCACTACGCCAAAGACACTGTTTTCAAAGGGGTTTTTATCAGTCGCAGCCGAAAACACCCGCGCGACCACTCGTTAACTCCGCCTTGCGCGCACTGTTTTAATGTATTTCATGGTGCAGGCCTGCGCCATTCTGGTTCCGTCAATGTGCGCAGAATGCCCGCCATTTGCGCAAGGTGTGCCACAAAAAAAGACGGCGCCGTATGAGGGCGCCGAATCGAGGAAAGCCGGAAAGGGATAAATCAGGACAATAAATCGTTGACCGAGAGCAGTTTGGCGGCCACATCGGAAATGCGCACATTCTGGTCCATCGCCATCTTGCGCATGGCGTGGTACGCATCGGCCTCATTCAGGCCGCGCAGCTTCATCAGCATGCCCTTGGCGCGTTCGATGTCCTTGCGCTCGTTGAGCTTGCCTTCCGCTACCTTTACCTGCTCCTTGAGCGACTGGTCTGCCTCAAAGCGTGCCTGTGCCACGGTGAGCACAGCGGCAAGACGGCCCTTATCAATCCCCTCTACTACATAGGCAGACACGCCGGCACTGATGGCGGCCTTGATGGCGGCCGGCTGGCTGTCGTCACTCACCATCACGATGGGGCGTGGGGCATCCTGCGTGACCACGCAGATCTGCTCCAGCACGTCACGCGAGGGGGAGTCGGTATCAATAATCACCAGATCGGGCTGCAGGGCATCTACCTGGCGCGGAATGAACAGCGCCTGCGAAACCTCCTCCACACTGCAACCGGCGGCAATCAGCGATTCCCGCAGTTTTCCGACCTGTTTTCTGGTGTCGTTCACCAGCAATACTTTCAGCATGTCACACTTCCTGGGCTCTTCATGCCATGTGCCGGCCAATACACCCAACGGCCATTGCCCCGGGGCAATAGCCATATATATGCAAAGACATCTGCAATGGCTGTGCCAGACAGCCCCATCACGATATCTGCCATCGCAAACCCGCCTGTACAAGCCATCTACAAGGCTGCAGCACCGTCAAAACCACATAACCAGTGCCAGAATTCGCACCCAAAGGCAGCACGGCGGTCCTTATAACCCATACACGCACCAAATCGGGGACAATTACGCCGCCACAGGGGCCCTCCGCACCCACTTGCAGAACAGGGGGGGCGCCCTCATATTGCCTTCAGACAGGCCAAGATCCGCCAGAACATTCACGGTACACGCCCATGAGCACCTTCCGCCCCACCGACATCCAGAATGAAGCACTGTGGGAATTCCCCATGCACTACCCGCTCAAGATCATGGGCGAGGCACAGCACCCCATGCGCGAGGTCATTGCCAATATCGTGCTGCGCCATGTGCCGGAGTTTGACCCCACCAACATGAGCGAGCGGCCTTCGTCCGGCGGCAAGTACGTGTCGGTCTCCGTGACCGTGTATGTCACCTGCAAGGAGCAGATCAACGGCATGTATGCCGATTTTGCGGCCTGCGAACACATCAGGATGGTTTTATAACCGTTCATCGCAGAACTGGCTGAGCCATCCCCCCAATTGCGGGATGGTTTCACCTGCACTCCCCCTCGATACTCCTGTGCACTGTGCGCATCTGCGCCATCGCTTTTGCACAATCACGTATCGAGGGATCGCAATGACTTTTCATGACCTCCGCACCGGGCTTGCCGGCACACTGCTCATCAGCAGCACACTGTTGCTGAGCGCCTGTGGCGACGGCGACAGTGCGGCCACCACAACCTCTGTTTCCGGCACCGCCGCCACGGGTGCGCCCATTGTTGATGGCACCGTCGCCCTGCGCTGCATGAACGCATGGACCGGCAGCACCAGCACCGGCAACAACGGCAGCTGGTCCGTACAGGTGCCTACCGCCAACCTGCCCTGCGCTGTCCGCCTTACCGGCGGCACCGGCAACACCCAGGACCTTTACTCATTGGTCACCGGCAGCGGTGCCAGCATCACCAGCAACCTGACTCCCCTCACCAGCCTGGCGCTGGCCAAGGCCACCGGCGCCCCGCTCGACAGCACCTGGTTCAATGCGCTTAACAGTGCCGGCGTGCAGGAGCTGTCCAGCCTGATCGCCAATGCCATCAGCCAGCTGATTGCCGCCATGCAGAGCGCCGGCTACACCCTGCCTGCCAACTTCAATCCGCTCACCCAGACATTCTCGCCCGTCAACGGCAACGCTTACGACGACCTGCTGGAGGCGCTGAAAGCCGCCCTGACCGATGCCGGCACCGATCTGGATACCGCACTGGCCAATTTTGCCTCTGGTGCTGCCCTGCCCACGGCCACCAGCACCTCCACTTGTACGGCGGGTGACGACAAGCTGCTCTTCAGCAACAACCCTTCGGACTTTTGTGGGTTCACACTGGAGGCAACCAGCAACTCCATCCCGAACTACTACCAGTTCACATCCACCAGCGCTGGCAACGGCACCACCTACGTCAAGTTCAATCTGGACGCCGGTGATACCACCGTGCAAAGCCTCATGATCGAAAACGACAAATATGCCTTCCAGTGCGGTGGAGCCCTCCCTGCCTGCAGCGGCATTACGGTCAACAAGGGATCAAGCTACATATGGTTTGATGTCAGCAGCACCGAGCTGACCGCCATTACCGGCACCACCCAGAACCTGACCGCCACCGGCATGCTCACGCACTTCTTTCCCGCACCCTGACCCCGGTTGGCAGTCATAAAAAAACCGGCACTCACCTGCCGGTTTTTTTATGCGCGCCAGCCAAGTACCATCCAGCCCATGACACTACTCATTCGCCCCCTTGGCATCGTTGATTACCAGCCCACGTGGGAGGCCATGCGCGCCTTCACCGACCGCCGCAACGCCGATACCGACGATGAACTCTGGCTGCTGGAGCACACCCCCGTATTCACGCTGGGACAGGCCGGCAAGCAGGAGCACGTACTGGCTGCCGGCGACATTCCGCTGGTGCAGTCCGACCGTGGCGGTCAGGTGACGTATCACGGCCCCGGCCAGCTTACGGCCTACTGCCTGTTCGACCTCAAGCGCCTTAACCTGGGCCCGCGTGCCTTTGTGGAAAAAATCGAGGATGCCGTGGTGAGCGTGCTGCAGGACATGGGCATTCCCGCCGTGGCCAACCGCGAGGCGCACGGCGTGTACGTGAACGGCAAGAAGATTGCCTCACTGGGCCTGCGCATCCGCAAGGGCTGCGCCTATCACGGCCTGTCGCTGAATGTGAACATGGATCTGGAGCCGTTTACCCGCATCAACCCCTGCGGTTATGCCGGTCTGGAAATGACACAGATAAAGGATTTTCTGGGCGATGCCACCCCGTCGCTGGCCGTGGTGGGTGTGCGCATTACCCATGCATTGCAAAAACAGTTTTTTGGATACGCCTGATGCATAACCGTATTGCGGCCCACACCGTTGCCACCCTGCACTTTGGCTTTATTGCCTTTGCCTTTCTGGGCGGCCTGCTGCTGTGGAGTTGGCCCGGCGTGATCTGGCTGCACCTGCCGGTGCTGACCTGGGCGGTACTGATTGCCATCATCGGCTGGACCTGCCCGCTCACCCCGCTGGAAAACCGCTTTCGCGTGGCCGGCGGTCTGGCCGCCTACGAGCTGGGCTTTATCGAGCAGTACATCACCCGGCGCTGGTACCCCGACGGCTTGCCGCGCAAGGTGCTGGCCATCATGGGACTGACACTGTTCGCATTTAACATCATGTTTTATGGTGCATGGCTGCTGCGGTGAGCCCGCTGGTGGTACTGCCTGCCCTGCTATAACCACTGCCACTGCCGCAACAAGAACAACAAAAAAAACCGCTCAGGAAACATGCCGTGTCCATGTCATTCCGCCACCTGCCAGCCGTACTGATCGCGCTGATTTTTACCGGTGCAGCGCCAGCGCTTGCTTCATCCAGTTCTTCGCCAGATGACAACCATGTTGTGCAGTTTGATGCAGGCAACAATCACAGCTGTGCCGTGGTGCGCAGTGGCGCGCTGCTGTGCTGGGGCGACAACCGCAACGGCCAGATCGGCAATACTGCGGCCGAAAGCCAGTACAACCGCGTGCGTACACCGGCACTGGTGTTTGCGCGTGGTGCCACCGCCGTGTCCGCCTCGTATGCCAACACCTGCGCCATTGTGGACGGCGGACTGTACTGCTGGGGCTGGAATTACTCGGGCCAGACTGGCAATGGCAAAACCGGCGGCAATGTGGCCAGCCCGTTTGCCGTGATTGCCAAAAATGTACGCGCCGTCTCGACAGGTAGCATGCACAGTTGCGCCGTGGTGGGCGATGCACTGTATTGCTGGGGCGACAACACCAACGGCCAGATTGGTAACGGCGTGGCCGGTGGCGCCGTCACCACTCCAACGCAGGTGATTGCCAGTGGCGTACAGGCTGTGTCGGCCGGAGGTGACCAGACCTGCGCCATTGTGAAAGGCGCCCTGTATTGCTGGGGCCGCAACCGCTACGGCCAGATTGGCAACGGGCTAGCCGGCACTGCACAAGATGGCAATCAACACACCAGTAACGACGTACTCACGCCCACCCGCATTTTTGACAAGCATGTCAGTGCCGTGGCCGCAGGTAACGACTACACCTGCGCCATCGTGTCACAGGCCCTGTACTGCTGGGGCAAAACCGACGACAAGGGCATAGGCCCCAATGCGCGCAGCAATACGTTACGGCCAACGCAGATGATTGCGCGTGATGTCACTGCTGTTGCCACCGGCAGCGCACACACTTGTGCCATCGTAAAAGACGCCCTGCACTGCTGGGGCTACAACGGCAGCAACGTGATAGGCACCGGCCCCTCCCCCGGCGTACTCACTATTCCTACTGTCGCAATTCCTGCGGGCGTTAGCGCAGTCTCCGCGGGCGAAAGCCATACCTGCGCACTGGTGAACGGCGCACTGCGTTGCCGGGGTTACGATGCCTACGGCCAGATTGCCCCCTCTGTCGGCTACCGGCCCTTTACCGACAGCAAAGGCGACATCCTCACGCTTGATCACAGCCAGGCCGACCGCATAGCAACACTAAAAAAAGCCCCCGCGTTTATTGCTGACTTTCTTAACAATAAAGTCATCGCGCAGGATGGCGTGCTTTACCTCGTCACCAAACCACAGGCATTTTTGCGCGAAGAGGATTACAGCTGGCTGGCACTCAGTGCCGACGTCATTCCGCTTTATGCGCTGACCATTGCCGACAGCAGCACGGCCAGCACCACTACAGATGAACGCATCACCACAGATGAACGGACCGCCACCATTGCCAGCAACGCCACCTGTGGTGAGGTGGATGGCGTCAGCAACCCGCTTAACCTGGAAGACTTTCACCTGCAGCAAAACAACCGCCTGATCAACCTGCAGGATGCACTTAACGGCGCACTGCCAGTACTGCCAAACTTCAGCAAGCCGGCACCACTGGTGATGAGCGCAAACGACGCCAATCAGGTACAGGCCTGCGCACTCAGCATCCTGGCCAGACTGGAGGCCCTGCCGTACCGCTCCATCACCCTGCAGGGCAGCGACGGCGTGGGCACACTTCCGCTCACACTGGACGAGATAACGTCCGAGACCATCTCGTCGGTGTCCGGCATTACGGTAGAGCCATCCGCCAGGGCAACCGCTGCATTCAGCATGCAGGCGCAGGCCATGGCCTACATGCAGTGCGGCGACAACACCCTCTACTCATGGAAAGAAACCAACTCCGCACCATGGAACCTCCCGCGCGAGGGCAACACCTTCCAGATTGACGAAGACCTGCTGGCCCGCGAAGCCCCCGACTTTCCCGCCTATACACAGCAGGAATTGCGACGCGCCATCAACGAGAACCAGCAACTGCCGGGACTGGCTCCGGCTGAAGCCACAAAATCCTGTCGTCCCGTGCTGGGCGGCACCCAGTTCACGCTGCTGCACGGGACTACTCCGGTTAAAACCCTGGCCCTGTTCAGTCAGGCCCCCACCGACATCAAAAAGCCCACGTGCGACGACGAGCTGCCCATGCTGGCACTGCTCACCGCACGCGACCTTGGTTACCCCGTGCGGCGTTACAACCAGTTCAACACCTGCAAGGCGTGGCCGGATGACAACAGCAAAAGCATTGTGGCGCTGTCCTACCTGCAAAACCCTCCGGACGATGCAGGACAAGACACAAGCAACGACGACTATGGTACCGACGACACCATGGGCGATTACGATCTGGACGTGATGATCGTCAACTCGGCCACCCGCAAGCCACTGGCCCGCCTGCTGCAGAAAGCCGCCATCACCTCGGATGCCTGGCGCTTTGGCGGCATCACCATTGATACCGCCCGCTACCGGCTGGCACCCGGCGTGCGCGCCTTTGGCGTACGCACCAGCCACTCCGGCTCGTCCCGCGCCAACCCGGCCGGCGACACTACCCTGTACCTGTACGTGCAACAGCAGGGCACCCTGCGGCAGGTAATCACCGGACTGGTAACCAGCAGCACGCGCGGCGAGTGGGACACCAACTGCACCGGCGAGTTTGAGCAAACCGAACGTACCATCGAGATTGGCAAGACAGTCAGCCACGGCTTTGCCGACCTGCTGGTGCGGACCATGACAACCGGCAGCCGCAACAGCGCAGAAAACGACGAGTGTGTAGAAACTGCCACCGCCCCGGTCGTGACCGTGGATACACTGCGGTATGACGGAAAAACCTACGTTATTCCCGAGACAATGCGAGGCTTTTAGCCATACTGGTTGGCAACGGCCATCAGCACACTGTACCGACAGGCCCATCTTTCAGGGAGAGAATCATGACCATCAACCCGGTCGGCTGGTTTGAAATCTACGTAAACGACATGGCCCGCGCCAAGAAATTCTACGAAGCCGTCTTCCAGGTAAAACTGGAACGCCTTAACAACCCCACCCCCGAGATGTGGGCCTTCCCCATGAACCCCGAACGCATGGGCACCTCTGGCGCACTCGTGCACATGAAAGGTTTTTCTGCCGGCAGGAACAGCGTACTGGTGTACTTCAGCTGCCAGGACTGCGCCACCGAACAAGCCCGCGCCCTAGCCGCCGGCGGCAAGCTGCAAAACCAGAAGATGTCGATTGGCCAGTACGGCTACATCTCGCTGGTCTACGACACCGAGGGGAACATGATCGGGCTGCATTCGATGAAGTAGCGGATGTGGTGATGTAGTTCCCCCGATTTAGTGGACACCTCTTTATAACCAGAGGAGGTGCAACATGCACAGATATACCCAGCCAAATAAATCGCCACACCCAACCCCCACTGTGAAAGGAGTCACTCATGGCCAAGGCAATGGTCGTTCTCTGTCCCCACCGTCCGGATGCACTCGCCGGTCAACCCATGCTCGGGCATGCTGCCTGGGGCTTTGAATATCCCGATGGTTCCTGGTGCATTGGTGCGCTGGAAGGCCCGGGCTGGCAAGGCAGCTATAACGGTTTCTGGGCGTTGCGCGTGCCCAACCTGCGCGCGGCCCTCATGTATTTTGCGGAAACCGGCAGCAAGCGCGGTAACGAATACGACGTCTACAAGTTGCTCACCGTTTCTGACGGCATTACGCCGGACTGGAAGGCGGCCGACAATGTGGTGGCCTGGGCAAAACACCAGTCCTACAGCCTTACCGGCGGCAACTGCATGAACCGCACTTATGACGTGCTGCGTGCCTTTGCCAACTGCGCCTACAACGGCAGCGAACTGCCCTCGCCGCACTTGAACTGGATTCCCAACGGCTGGTTTAACGCTATCCAGACGCCGGAGTACTACAAGCTGCCCACGGTGATGCATGCCCACACGCGCAGCGCCCCCGCCGCGACCGACATGCCACTGGCCGATAACCCGATCACACCCGCCTGGCGTGTTGGTGAAGTACTGCCGGACGCGAGTGCCAAACCTGACTGGAAGGCCGTAGACTTTATTGCGCCTACGCAAGCCGCTCCCATGCAGGCCGAAACTATCGAGTAAGCGCGGCGGTAAAACCCGGGGAGGGCAAACCCTGTTTGAGACAAAACCCCGAATGCGCACCCTCACACTGATCTGCCCCGGAGCACCGGATTGAAAGAACCCATGCAGGCACTGCCCGAAACCCGTTGCCCGCTTTGCGGCGGTGCCAACCAGTGCACGCCTGCGCAGACCGGCAGGCTGGATTTTGAATGCTGGTGTACCACGGCCGCCATCAGCCCGGCGGCGCTGGCCCGTGTGCCGGCGGACAAGATCAACAAGGCCTGTCTGTGTCCACGCTGTGCCGCTGGCGTTAATACTGACTGAGGTGAAGGCTGTGGGGCTGGCTGAGGAACAGGCTGGCGCACTTGCAAAACACCCATGCAATGGCGAGAGTTGAGCCCTTCAGCTTTCGTTTATCCTCACCTACTACCGACCTTTGTTGCCCCGCACCGGACGCCCAATGACCAGCCTCATCCTGCACCACTACCCGATGTCTCCGTTTTCACAAAAAATCCGCACCATGCTGGGTTATGCCAACGTGCAATGGCTGTCGGTGATCACGCGCGAAATGCCGCCACGTCCGTTGCTGGAGCGGCTGACGGGGGGCTACCGAAAGATTCCGGTCGCACAGATTGGTGCCGACATTTTTTGTGACACCCGCACCATTGCGGCAGAAATTGCGCGCATGGCCGGACGCCCGGAACTGGCACTGGAAAACTGCAGTGCCGATGCCCAGGCCTATGTGAAAAAAGTGGACCTGAAAGTGTTCTTTGCCTGCCTGATGGTCAGTGGCACCGGCACACTGCTGCGCAAGGTGCGCCAGTCCATGTCATTCCCGGATATTGCACGCTTTGTCTGGGACCGCATCAATATCGGCCGCTCGGCCTCGGTGCGTGCCGTGCCGCCAAACAAGGCCCGTGCCTATGTGCAGGCTCATCTGGCCGATGTCGAACAGCGGCTGACGCAGGACTTCCTGTTTGGCGCTCATCCCACCCATGCCGATTTCTCTACCTGGCACAGTCTCTGGTTTGTCCGCGAACTGGCCGAGTCGCCCCTCGTCAACACTTACCCTCGCACCATGGCCTGGATGGACCGCATGAAGGCCTTTGGCGAAGGGCACGCACAGCCACTCACTGCAGAGCAGGCCCTTGCGGTTGCACGCAATGCCACACCACGCGCCATTCCGCCCGAGTTCACGACCGACCCGATGGTGGGCAAGCTGGTGCGCATTGCCCCGTCCGACTATGGCCAGATTCCTGCCGAAGGCGTTCTGGTGGGCGTCACGCCATCACAATGGATTCTGGCACGCGAAGAAGCAGAACTCGGCACGCTGCATGTGCACCTTCCGCGTGATGGCTTTTTGGTAACGGCCTGCTGATGCATGACTGACAATTCATGATGACCCCTACCAATAATCATCAACTCCATTGATGATATGCGCCCTCTCACTGCGTAATTTGCCTGCCCTCTCCCCAACTGCG
>JBASJP010000419.1:0-5544 GCA_049655345.1 Moraxellaceae bacterium | reverse complement strand
CGATTGAAGCCCGTGTGCCTACCTATCGAGGACAGGGGCAGTGTTTCGTTTAACACGCAGGCTCAATTACTGCATAAAAGTCCCGGCACATTGCCGGGACTTTTCTTTTCAGCTTCGGTACCAGCGTACCAGGGCTTCGTGCCGGTACCGTTTGCGCAGTTCGCCCTGCGGTAGCCATTTCTCATGGGCACAGGCCGCCTCGATCAGAAAATCAAACAGGGTGATATGACGGCGCAAGACGCGTTCCTGCCGGTGCGGCAGGATCGGATTGAAATGGCCGAACCACGAGAAAAGCTGTCGCGGGTTTTTCTTCATCCACAGCCAGGACCCCATTTCCAGCGTAAACGGCAAAAAAGTCCCGTCATGTGTCGACAGGTATTCATCATAAAGAAAATCCCACAGGTCGCCGTGTGTCGTGTAGCTCACCGACTGCGGTTCCATGATGTAGAAGCTGTGGTTGGGGTAGGTGCGGTTGAAAAGGGCGCGCAGGGCAAAGGCATCGGGCAGGTTGGGCGCTGGCTCCGTACTGCGTGCGTAAGGAAACCAGATGCGGTCACGAAAACCAAAGCCGGAGTGACAGTCCATGGCCATGGAAAAGGCATGGCTGTGCAGCCGCTCACGTACAACACGAAAAAGTGCCTGCGCCTCGACGGGAACCTCATCCCCGACGCGACCCCGGTACCAGGGCAGTCGCTCGCTGAAACGGTGACCGCCGACCAGAAAGGGAACCCGGCCGTTTGCATCCTGAGGGGCACTGCGCATGAGGTCCACACCCGCGGGATTGGCGCGCGTGCTGAGCAACAGTCCACCGGGATTCACCATCGGCATGAACACCAGCCTCATTCTGCCGAGCAGGCTGGCGAAGTGCTCGTCCCACTCCAGTCGCGTCAGTAACGTCTGCAGCCAGGCAATCAGCACCTGCGTGCCGATGCGCTCCATGCCATGCACGCCGCCAAAAAATCCGATTGCCGGAACTTCGGGTGAGGTGCTGCCCATTTCCAGACACCAGATGGGCAACTCCTCATCCTGGACAGTGACCGAGGAAATGGCGTCGGCACGCAGCCAGGGCGAGGCACGTTCAAGCAGCGTATTGAGCAGCTGCAATTCGGGAAAGCGGTGATCGAGTGATGACATGACCGGCCATGCGCCATCGTGATGAATGCACAGCAGGATGCGACAAATTGATGACGACGACGTGACAGCCGGTCGTGACAAACAGTGATGCAGCAGATGCCGGATAAAAAAAGACCCGGGAGGTCCCGGGTCTTTTCTGGCACAGCAAGCTGATCAGCGTGGCAGCGTGGTCGCACCCATCAGGTACTGGTCCACGGCACGGGCCGCCTGACGGCCTTCGCGAATGGCCCACACGACCAGGGACTGGCCGCGGCGCATGTCGCCGGCAGCAAACACCTTGTCGACATTGGTGCGGTAACCGCCGTCGTCTTCGGTGGTCGCTTTGGCATTGCCGCGCGCATCCTTGTCCACGCCAAAGCCGGCGAGAATGGTCTCGACCGGGCTGACAAAGCCCATGGCCAGCAGCACCAGATCAGCCTTGAGCACCTGCTCGGTGCCGGGGACTTCACTGAACTTGCCGTCCTTGAACTCGACGCGCACTGTCTTCACACCGGTAACCTTGCCGTTTTCACCAATGAACTCCTTGGTGGAGATGGCAAACTCGCGCTCGCAGCCTTCTTCATGGCTGGAGGAGGTGCGCAGCTTCAGCGGCCAGTACGGCCAGGTCAGCGGACGGTTTTCTTCAACCGGCGGACGTGGCATCACTTCAAACTGGATGACGCTCACGGCGCCATGACGGTTGGAGGTACCCACGCAGTCAGAGCCGGTGTCGCCACCACCAATGACGATGACGTGCTTGCCATCAGCGCGCAGTTGATCCTTGAGCTTGCCGCCACGGTTGATCTTGTTCTGCTGGGGCAGGAACTCCATGGCGAAATGAATGCCATCCAGTTCACGGCCCGGCACAGGCAGATCGCGTGACTGCTCGGCGCCACCGCTCAGCAGCACCGCATCAAAGTCCTTCTTAAGCTGTTCGGGACTGATGGTGGTGGTTGCCCAGTTGGTTACCTTGCTGCCCTTGGGCATTTCGCCAATCAGGGTATTGGTGCGGAACACCACGCCCTCGGCTTCCATCTGCTTCACGCGCAGATCGATGTGTGACTTGTCCATCTTGAAGTCAGGAATGCCAAAGCGCATCAGGCCGCCTACGGCATCATTCTTCTCGAACACAGTCACTTCATGGCCGGCACGTGCCAGCTGCTGTGCAGCGGCCAGGCCGGCAGGGCCGGAGCCAACAATCGCAACCTTCTTGCCGGTCTTGATGATGGCCGGCTGTGGAACCACCCAGCCTTCTGCCCAGGCGCGGTCAATGATCGCATGCTCAATGGACTTGATGCCCACGGCGTCATTGTTCACGTTAAGTGTGCACGCTGCTTCGCACGGAGCCGGGCAGATACGGCCGGTAAACTCCGGGAAGTTGTTGGTGCTGTGCAGCACGGTAATCGCGTTCTTCCAGTCGCCCTGGTACACCAGGTCGTTGAAGTCCGGGATGATGTTGTTGACCGGGCAACCGTTGTTGCAGAAGGGGATGCCGCAATCCATGCAGCGTGCACCCTGAACCTTGGCCTCTTCAGGCGTCAGGCCGATCACAAACTCCTTGTAGTTCTTCAGGCGCTTTTCAACAGGCTCATAGCCCTCTTCCAGACGCTCGAATTCCAGAAAGCCAGTCACTTTACCCATTTTCGTGAACTCCTCTTGGTCCGGATCAGGCCGTAGCCAGTGCCGCAGTGGACTTGGTACCCATCTCGGTCAGGGCGCGGCGGTATTCGTGCGGGAAGACCTTGACGAAGCGCGGCATCATTGCCGCCCAGTTGTCCAGGATTTCGCGGGCACGCAGGGAGCCGGTCCAGCGATGGTGATCTTCCAGCAGCTTCTTCAGCAGGGCTTCATCGGTCTGGTCCATGTGCAGCGGAATACCGGCCTTCTTCTGCTCGGCGCCAGCCAGCACCTTGTCGAGTGCAACCTGTGCCGTGTTGCAGCGCGGTGCAAAGTTGCCATCTTCGTCAAACACGAAGGCCACACCACCGGACATGCCGGCAGCAAAGTTGCGGCCAGTCTTGCCCAGCACCACTACAGTGCCGCCAGTCATGTATTCGCAACCATGGTCGCCAGTGCCTTCCACGACAGCAGTAGCACCGGACAGACGCACGCCGAAACGCTCGCCGCCCACACCACGGAAGAAGGCTTCACCGGAGGTGGCACCGTAAAGCACGGTGTTGCCGACGATGATGTTCTCGGAGGCATCGCCACGGAACTCGATGCTCGGACGCACCACCACGCGGCCACCGGAGAGGCCCTTGCCGGTGTAGTCATTGGCTTCGCCGATCAGGTCCAGCGTGATGCCGCGGGCCAGGAAGGCGCCAAAGGACTGGCCACCGGTGCCTTCCATCTGGATGAAGATGGTCTGGTCAGGCAGGCCGTCCGGCTGGTGCTTGATCAGTTCGCCGGAGAGCATGGCGCCAACGGTACGGTTGACGTTGCGTGCCTCTTCCATGAACTGCACTTTCTCGCCACGTTCGATGGCCGCACGCGACTTCTCGATCAGGCGCATGTCCAGTGCCTTGTCCAGGCCGTGGTCCTGCGTGCTGGTGTGCAGGCGCGGGACGTCAGCCGGTACCGGGGGCAGCGCGAACACGCGGCTGAAATCCAGGCCCTTGGCCTTCCAGTGTGCAATGCCCTTGCGGGTGTCGAGCAGGTCGGCACGACCGATGAGGTCGTCAAACTTGCGGATACCCAGCTGGGCCATGATCTGACGCGCTTCTTCGGCAATGAAGAAGAAGTAGTTCACGACATGCTCGGGCTTGCCGGTGAACTTCTTGCGTAGCACCGGGTCCTGCGTGGCCACACCGACCGGGCAGGTATTCAGGTGGCACTTGCGCATCATGATGCAGCCTTCAACCACCAGCGGCGCAGTGGCGAAGCCGAACTCGTCAGCACCGAGCAGGGCGCCGATGACCACGTCACGACCGGTCTTCATCTGGCCGTCGGCCTGCACGCGCACACGGCCGCGCAGACGGTTCAGCACGAGGGTCTGCTGGGTTTCGGCCAGGCCGAGTTCCCACGGCGTGCCGGCATGCTTGATCGAGGACCAGGGCGAAGCACCGGTACCGCCATCGTGACCAGCGATCACCACGTGGTCGGCCTTGGCCTTGGCCACGCCGGCGGCCACGGTACCCACACCGACTTCGGACACCAGCTTCACCGAGACATCGGCCTTAGGGTTCACGTTCTTGAGGTCGTGAATCAGCTGGGCCAGATCTTCGATCGAGTAGATGTCATGGTGCGGCGGGGGCGAGATCAGGCCCACACCCGGTACCGAGTGACGCAGCTTGCCGATGTATTCCGATACCTTGCCGCCAGGCAGCTGGCCGCCTTCACCGGGCTTGGCACCCTGGGCCATCTTGATCTGGATCTGGTCAGCAGAGACCAGGTATTCGGTGGTCACGCCAAAGCGGCCGGAGGCCACCTGCTTGATGCGTGAACGCAGGCTGTCACCTTCCTGCATTTCGTAATCGGACTCGATCACCTTGAAGCCGATGACATCGGATACCTTGGTGCCCTTCGGTGTGCGGATACCCTTCAGCTCGTTGCGATAACGGTTGGCGTCTTCACCGCCTTCACCGGTATTGCTCTTGCCGCCGATACGGTTCATGGCCAGGGCCAGCGTGGTGTGGGCTTCGGTCGAGATGGAGCCCAGCGACATGGCGCCGGTGGCAAAACGCTTGACGATGTCGGTAGCCGGCTCGACTTCTTCCACCGGAATTGCCTTGCTCGGGTCCAGCTTGAACTCGAACAGGCCGCGCAGTGTCAGATGACGCTTGCTCTGGTCATTGATGATCTGCGCGTACTCCTTGTAGGTGTCGAACTTGCCCGAGCGTGTGCTGTGCTGCAGCTTCGCAATCGCATCCGGGGTCCACATGTGCTCTTCACCGCGGGCACGCCAGGCGTACTCACCGCCGGTTTCCAGCATGGTTTCCAGCACAGGATCATTGCCATAGGCAGCACTGTGGTTGCGGATGCCTTCTTCGGCGACTTCAAATACGCCAATGCCACCCACCTGTGTCGGGGTGCCACGGAAGTACTTGTCGACCAGCTCCTTGTTCAGGCCAATGGCCTCGAAGATCTGGGCGCCGCAGTAGGACATGTAGGTGCTGATGCCCATCTTCGACATGATCTTGGACAGACCCTTGCCGATGGCCTTGGTGTAGTTGTAGATCGCCTTGTCTGCAGTGAGGTCGGGCAGGTCCTTGGCCAGTGCGGCCAGGGTTTCCATCGCCAGGTAGGGATGCACGGCTTCGGCACCGTAACCGGCCAGCACGGCAAAGTGATGCACTTCACGCGCAGAACCGGTTTCAACAACCAGACCGGCCGACGTACGCAGACCCTTGCGCACCAGATGCTGGTGGATGGCAGAGAGGGCCAGCAGGGCAGGGATGGCGATGTTGTCGCGATCCATCAGGCGATCAGAAA
>JBASJP010000418.1:0-14789 GCA_049655345.1 Moraxellaceae bacterium | reverse complement strand
CGGCAGCATCGTAACGTCCAGTTTTGACGATGTTCCGGTCAGCATGCGTTTCTTTGCCGGTGGCGATCAGAGCGTGCGCGGTTATGACTACAAGTCCATTTCCCCTCGTGATGAGCTAGGCATTGCTGTTGGGGGGCGCAATCTGGCGACTGGCAGCCTTGAGTATAACTACACTGTTTATCCCAAATGGCGTGTTGCCCTGTTTACAGATGCCGGTAGCGCCTTCAACAGTGTCAACGAGCCAATGAAAGTGGGAGCGGGGACGGGTGTGCGCTGGGTGTCTCCTCTGGGGCCGATTCGCCTGGATTTTGCCTGGTCTGTATCCGAGCCTGAAGTTGATTTCCGGATTCATTTCTTCATGGGACCCAGTCTTTGAACGTACGCACCTGGTTGACAAAAAGCGTTCGAATATTGGGGCGTGTCCTCCTCTGGATCTCGCTTTTACTGATCCTCATTACCTTGCCCCTGCTAGGTTTGCTTGGCTCCGAAACAGGTAGCCGGTGGTTGCTGGAGCAGGGTGTAGGGATGCAGCGCGTGTTGACACTGGAGGTGAGTGGCGGGACCTTGCTAACCGGCATGGAACTGGCCGAGGTCAGGCTGCATACCCGCAAGGCAGATATCTATATCCGTCGGGCACTGGCGCGATGGTCACTCTTGCAGTTGCTGCGTGGCGAGATCGGGATTCGCCAGTTGCATGTCGATGGACTGGTGTTGACGCTTACATCTCCTCCATCAAGTGATCCGATCCGGCTGCCCACCCTGATCCTGCCAATTGCTCTTGATATCAAGGATCTTGAAATCAGGAATGCGCTCATAAAGAAGCGGGACAAGTCATGGCCTGTTGCCCTGCTTCATGCCCGTGGTTACTGGCATGGAACAAACGTAAGGGTGGATCAACTGCGGGTTCGGGAGCCGCAGTATGGCGACTTGTTACTGGATGGCCGGATCCGGCTTTCGGGAGGCTACCCCATAACAGCCAAGGGACAGCTATCCCCCCGTTGGCTGACTGAGAAGGGCTGGCAGCCGCTTCAGGTGAGTTTGCGGGGAGAGATTGCCAATCTTGAAATTGCGGCCGAGTCGCATGGCCGTTACCGGACCAGTCTGGCCGGAAAGGTTCAGCCACTTCTGCCTTCCTTGCCCTACCGAGCCACACTTGACTGGTCAGACCACTCATTTCCGTGGTTGCGTCAGCATGATCTGTACAGCCAGGCAGGTCACATGAGAGTGATCGGGGACAAGTCCGGCTTGCACTCTCAGGGCGACATGCACCTGCGAACCAGATACACCCCGCCGGCCAAATACCAGTGGCAGTTTGCTACAGACTGGAGTTCAATTGATTTCGATTCATTGAAAATCAATGGATTAGGAGGTGAACTTAATGTCAAGGGAGAGCTGGCATGGCATGCGGGACTGGCGTGGAACCTGAGAGCTGACCTGAGCCGGATTGATCTGGCGACGCACTGGCCGGTTCCCCGCACGGTGTTACCCGTGCTCAATGGCGTGCTCCAGATGAAGGGGGCCAGCACCCCCGAAAAATCTTCCCTCGATGCATCATTGCGTCTGGCCGGTGGAGAGACCTGGACCGTTACTGATGCAGCCAAAGGCGTACTGTGGAAGCCTGCCACGTTTCACAAGGCATCCCTTGAGTGGGAAAACGTCAAGCGTCCCGTGCCAGGTGTCACGTCGCTGGAAAGTGATGCTGGCCAGTTGTCATTTTCCGGTAACGCCAGTGCCTATGTGGCCGATTTTTCCGCTGGTGTCGCCAGCCCTGCATTTCCCGACGGTGTCTGGTCGGGCCAGGTTACTGGCCATGGCAAGCAAATCGGGATTGAGAGCCTTGTTTACGAGGGCGATGCCGGCGGCCTTCAGGCAGGGGGTACGCTGGATTTGAGGGAAGGAATTGAATGGAAGGGTGTGGTCGCTCTGAACGGCTTCAGATCTGGCTGGCTTGACCCGAACTGGTCTGGCCAGTTTTACGGAGCCATCACTGGGCAGGGCAAGTGGGCTGCGGATGACAAGGTTATCCGGCTTGATGACATTAATGTCACCGGGTCGCTGCGGGAGCAGCCTTTGAGTATTCAGGGTCCCTTGTTGATCCGTTTTCCTGCGGGACGTTTGCCTCACGTTACTTCACCGGGCTTCAATGCCGCATGGGGAGGCAATAGCGTGATCATTACAGGTGGCCTGACGGACTCCTGGGACGCAAAAATTGAGCTTTTGCTTGCTGCCCCATCTTTGCTTGTCAGTGGACTTGAGGGACGGTTAAGCGGGCAAGTGAGTCTGGCTGGCGCTGAGCGGACTCCTGATGTGCGGGCTGACCTTGCGGGTGATCATGTTGGCTATGCCGGTTATGCGGCGGCAACGGCTGTAATCAAGGCCACTGTTCCTGAGTTTGGGCAAAAGCCTGGTAGCGCATCGCTTGCCGTTAAAGGTATTACCAATAAGTCTGATGACTCTCTTGGTAATTTCGCCTTGCAGGCGGACGGGGATCTGGCGGCTCACCAGATATCCTGGCTGGCTGATGGCTCACCGGTTGTCATGGGCGGACTGATCACTGGAGGCTATGATCCATCGATCAAGGATTGGTCTGGCCAATTTCGCAAGGGCAGGGTTTCCCTAGGGGCCATGGAGTGGTTGTTGGAGGCGGGCACTGGCGTAGCAATGAGTTGGTCTGCTACGGAGCGCGAGTTCAGTCTCGCTCCGCACTGCTGGATCAGCCTGCCTGCAAAATTATGCGCACCTGAACAACTGGTAGCTGGCCCGGGTAACGGTCGGCTGGCCATGAGTCTGACTGACCTGCGTGCTGAGCGCATGGCATCCTTTCTGCCAGAGGGGTTTGTATGGGACGGCAGCATAGAGGGTGACATGCAGGCCCGCTGGGATCAGGGCCAAACCCCGGTGGCCCATGCCCGCTTGCTGACAGGCAAGGGCGCTGTTCACCTGGCGAGGGATGACGCCGAACCACTGACCCTGAGGTATGACCAGTTATCCCTTGAGCTTGATGCTGATGAGACGTCAGTCCGTCCCAGGCTTCGACTGGCATCGGCGGATCTGGGGCACGGCTACCTCGATGCTGTGATCAATCCCTATGCCGAAGGAAAGCCACTGACTGGCGAAGTGGCCCTGAGCGGCCTGCGCCTTGAACTGTTGCAACCTTTCTTTCCGGCGTTGTCTGTGCTGACTGGTCGTATTAACGGACAGGGACGCCTTGAGGGATTACTCGCCAAGCCCAGGTATTGGGGCAACATCGAGTTGATCGATGGCCGAATGGCGTTGCGCAATGTTCCTCTGGCAGTGGATGAAATGACGGCCAGGATTGATGTAAAGGGAGATCAGGCAGAGCTTTCCGGGCAACTCAAGAGCGGCAAGGGCGGTGCGATGCTGACTGGAACCGGCGACTGGGCCGACGAGCCAAGGCTGGTTCTGAATCTGCGCGGCGAAAGGTTTGAGTTGCGTCAGGAGCCGCGGCTGATTGCCGAAGTCAATCCTGATCTTCATTTGTTGCTGGTGCCAGGCCGGCTCGATCTGACGGGCACGGTACGGGTGCCATACGCCAGAATCAACGTGAAGGAACTGCCCCGGCGTACGGTGGCGCTGTCACAGGATGTTCGCATGGTGGAGACCGGGGATGGCCAGTTGCGGGCAAGGGCATCAGGGCGAAACCAGTCATTTGCGATCAATGCGGATGTAGAGCTGTTGCTGGGTAATGACGTTTACTTTAATGGTTTCGGTATAACAGGTGGGCTGACGGGAGGGCTGCGGCTCAGGCAGAGTCCGGACAAGGGGCTGGATGCATCAGGAGAGGTGGGGCTCGACAAGGAGGCCCGTTATGAGGCCTACGGACAGCGGCTGAAGATCCGTCGGGGTCAACTGGTCTTTGCCGGCAATATCATGCAGCCAGGTGTTGATATAGAAGCAATCAGGGTGGTTGACGACAAGATTGTCGGTATCAGGGTGGAAGGACGAGCCAACGAGCCAGAGGCCACTTTCTTTTCCGAACCCAGCATGGCGCAGGAAGAGATATTGTCCTATCTGATCCTGGGGGCACCCTTGTCCTCAGGCGTAAACGGCGCCAACAGCAATGCCCTGTTCGCTGCGGCGGCGCTCAGTCTGGGCGCGCGTAGCGGACAGGGGCTGACCTCCGGCATAGGCAGTATGCTGGGTGTGCAGGATCTGGCCCTGAGTGCAGCGGGGAGTGGCGATGAAACCCAGGTCAAGGTGTCCGGTTACCTCAGCCCGGATATTTTCCTCAGCTACGGCGTTGGCGTGTTCACGCCAGTCAACACCATCACTCTTCGCTACCAGATAAGGCCACGTCTGTATCTGGAGGCGGCATCTTCGCTGGAGAATGCCCTCGATCTTTTCTACAACTTCCGCTTTTGACTCCTCCTCATGGTGTGCTTGCCGCTTTTCAGATCCGGTTATCGGGTAGACGTAGTGTTTCCTGCGACGAATGACCTTGAGTGCGGCGGTAGGCTCTCAGGATAATCAGGATCATCTGCGGGTGCCGTTCGTTGGCAGTGTCGCCCGAAAACAATAACAACATCCCGGGGTGACCGCTGTGGATAAGTACCTTGTTCGAGGCTTTCTGCTTGCTTCCTGTCTCTTTCTTGCCGCCTGTGGAGATGACAAGAGCGACACTGCTGCAAGTCCGCCGCCATCTTCTGTCTCTGTTGTCCAGAGCAGCGCCATCAAGGGTGTCGTCCACAATGGTCAGGTCCAGGCCAGTCGCTTGGTGGATGGTGCCTGGTCGCCGGTAGCCACCGCCATGACCGATGAGGCTGGTGCGTTCTCCCTCAGTCTGCAGGGCGCATCTGCCGGCATACTTCGTCTGGAGCTTGCCCTTTCGGATGATCCTGCCACACCAACCCGCATGCGTTGCGATGCCCCGGCCGGCTGCGGCTCGGCAGCGTTTGGCGAATGGCAAACACTGACGACATCACCGGCACTTCTCAGCTGGGCCCAGATTGATGCCGCTGGCGATGTCACGGTCATGCCCATCACTCCATTGAGCACAATGGTTGTTCGCTATGCCGAAAGTCTGAGTGGGGTTCTCAACGAATCCGCCATCACCTTTGCACGGAACCGTCTGACGGCACTTCTGGGGGTAACGTCGGAGTCGCTCATGACTCGCCCCGGCGATGTCACCAGTGCCACATTCCTCGCATCAGCCTCGGCCGATGCCCTCAGGGTTTCACTGTTTTCGGCCGCCTTCTCGCAGATGTCAGCCGGCGGCGACCTGAACCAGACAATTGATGCCTTTGTCGATGCATTCATCAGCAACAATGGCCGCCTCCTGCAGGCAGGCAATGTTTCGCTGGCAGATTTGCTGATCGCAGCCACCGCAGTGGCTGGTCATGTTGGTGTTGATACAGCCAGTCTCGATGTGGATGAGTGGCAGTTGCGTCTGGCCACTCTTGCTGACGGCCAGCTTCTCGGATTGAACGCGGCTGTCTTTGATTCCAACGTATTCGTGACGGACCTGGGTGCTCTCGGGGACGACGTAAAGCGTGTCATGCGTGATTCTGGCGCCGTCAGTCTGGAGCACCTGTTCGTCAAGGAATTGTCCGAGTTCGGATGGCTTCTGGGTGCCGAGTCGCCTGTAGTGGCTGAAGTGGCTCTGCAGACAGTCATTTATGCGGCCATGGGTTCAGCCTATCTGGATGTGTTGCCAACCAGCATTACGCAGTTGCCGCTGGCAGAAGGGGAGCTCAACGTCACGCTCAAGCGCAAGACCGCTACGGTTCCCAATCAGCTGCTTGTCGCCGGTACCTTCAAGGGCCTGCTGGTTAATGTCACGGTCGATCTCACGACATTCAAGCAGGGTGCTGCTGCCAGACTGTTTACTTACAAGGCGGTCGGTTCGGTAGGTAATGACCGGATTGACGCCACCATTGATGGTGTTTTCAGCATTGATCCGCATGAAACAGAACTAGGGCCTCTGCTCGCCGCCATTGATTCGTTGGCCAGCCAGATTGCCGCCGGCAGTAATCCGGACCTCAGTGGCCTGTCTGCCGTGGTTGCCGCTTTCCTGACTACTGGTCATGGCACGTTCGCACTGGATGGCCATGCCGGCATCGAGAACCTGCTTAATGGTAGCCAGCTAGCAGTGACAGGAAAGGCAAGTGCAGAGCTTGATATGGACGGTGCTGCCAATGGTGGCGTACTGGTCAATGGCGGTATTGCCTATGGCGACCTGATACTGCCGAATGGTGACAACATCCGCATTGTCAGGGGCAGTGACCAGCATCTGACATTCACCCTGGACAGTGAGGGCAACGGCAGCATGAGCGCCAGGTTCCTGGCAAGCATCCTGACGGTTCCAGAAGCGCGAGTGATTGCAACAGGCTCGATTGCACGGGCAGGGTTGCTGGCCTCACATGTGCGTGACGAGGCAGTGAACGTACTGAACCAGTTCTCTGCAGGCGCGGCAGTGGACATCGAGGGTGCTCTTGCAGGGATTCTCGCCTTTGATTTCACCGGCATGAACCTTGTGGTTGATGGACGCGCAGTCGTTGATGGCTGGAGCAAGACCTATCGCCTGAAAGTCCGTAATGGCGAGGTCGGCATTTACCAGCCAAACAGCGATAGCGAGCTGGCCCTGAGCCTCAGTCTGGGGCAGCAGGGAGTCTTCGTGCAGACCGCCACCCGCTCCTGGTTGATTGGTGTTGATTTCGCCAATCCGGCACTGATTGTGTCGGACTCCGACGGCGGAGAGTCCCGTTACTCGTTTGACATGCTGCTGGGCTACGTCGCCTCGATATGATGTTCCGATGATGCCCCGTGCTGCCCCTGGCTATGCCAGGGGCAGTCCCTGTTCTTTCCTGCTTGGCGTTCATTGAGGGGGCGGTTATAGTCGCCCCCTTCTTGTTGCGTTTCGGTTTTTTCCGTCGCCTTCAGATACCGGCTCTTGCCGGGCGAAGCCGTCACGGAGGGTCCGTATAACCCTCTGCCGGCAGGACCATCTGTGGCACCGCAATCTCGATGTCATGTGGCCACTCGTGGCGGCCACCACTGCTGAAGGATGAACAACATGCCTGCTATTACCCTCCCGGACGGTTCGGTCCGCCAGTTTGATCACCCGGTTTCTGTTGCCGAGGTTGCTGCCTCGATTGGTGCCGGTCTGGCCAAGGCCACGGTGGCCGGCAAGGTTGATGGTCGCCTTGTCGATGCCTGCGACCTGATTGATGCCGATGCCTCGCTGCAGATCCTGACCCCAAAAGATGAAGAAGGCCTGGAGATCATTCGTCACTCCTGTGCCCATCTGGTGGGCCATGCCGTCAAGCAGCTGTATCCAACGGCCAAGATGGTGATTGGTCCCGTTATCGCCGAAGGCTTCTATTACGATATCTGGCTGGAACGGCCTTTTACGCCTGATGACATGGCGGCTATTGAAAAGCGCATGGCCGAACTCATCGACAAGGACTACGACGTCATCAAGAAAGTGACTCCGCGTGACGAGGTCATTGCGGTGTTCAAGTCCCGTGGAGAGGATTACAAGCTCCGCCTCGTCGACGACATGCCCGACGAGAAGGCCATGGGCCTGTACTACCACGAAGAGTACGTGGACATGTGCCGTGGTCCCCACGTGCCCAACACCCGTTTTCTCAAGGCCTTCAAGCTGACCAAGATTTCCGGCGCCTACTGGCGCGGCGACTCGAAAAACGAGCAGTTGCAGCGCATCTACGGCACTGCCTGGGCGGACAAGAAGCAGCTTGCTGCCTATGTTCAGCGTATCGAAGAAGCCGAGAAACGCGACCATCGCAAGATCGGCAAGCAGCTCGACCTGTTTCACCTGCAGGAAGAGGCGCCCGGCATGGTGTTCTGGCACCCCAACGGCTGGACCATCTATCAGGTGCTTGAGCAGTACATGCGCAAGGTGCAGCAGGACAATGGCTATGTTGAGGTCCGCACCCCGCAGGTGGTGGATCGAGTGCTCTGGGAGAAGTCCGGGCACTGGGCCAACTACGCCGACAACATGTTCACGACCGGTTCCGAAAACCGTGACTATGCCGTGAAGCCCATGAACTGCCCCTGTCATGTGCAGATCTTCAATCAGGGCCTGAAGAGCTATCGTGACCTGCCACTGCGTATGGCCGAGTTTGGTGCCTGCCACCGCAATGAGCCTTCCGGTGCCCTGCACGGCATCATGCGCGTGCGCGGCTTTACCCAGGATGATGCGCACATCTTCTGTACCGAAGACCAGATCGGTGCCGAGGCGGCAGACTTCATCAAGCTGACCCTGAAGGTTTATGAGGACTTCGGCTTCAACGATATCTCACTCAAACTGTCTACCCGACCCGCCAAACGCGTAGGGTCGGATGATCTGTGGGATCGTGCCGAGTCCTCGCTGGCCAAGGCGCTGGAAGATGCCGGCCTCAAGTATGACCTGCAGCCGGGTGAGGGCGCCTTCTACGGTCCCAAGGTCGAATTCACCCTGCATGACTGTATTGGTCGTGCCTGGCAGTGCGGCACCATCCAGCTGGATTTCAACCTGCCGCAGCGTCTGGAGGCCAGTTATGTGGCCGAAGACAACAGCCGCCAATACCCGGTAATGCTGCACCGCGCCATCCTTGGCTCCTTCGAGCGCTTCATCGGTATGTTGATCGAAAACTATGCCGGGGCCTTCCCGCCATGGCTCGCACCGGTGCAGGCGGTGGTCATGAATATCACTGACTCACAGGTCACGGCCTGTCGGGCGGTGGAGGAGGCCCTGAAAAACAAAGGCTTCAGGGTCATAAGCGACTTGAGAAACGAGAAGATCGGCTTTAAAATCCGCGAGCGTACCCTCGAGCGCATCCCCTACCTGCTGGTAGTGGGTGACCGCGAGATGGAATCTGGCACCGTGGCTGTGCGTACCCGCAAGGGAGAGGATCTGGGCAGTATGTCGATTGACGACTTTGCCTCTCTTCTCCAGGCGGATATCGCGCAACGGGGCCGTATTGTTTTGGAGAAATAACGATTAAGCCTGAACGTAATGGCCCTGCCAAAGAAAAACGCCCGGCACTGAATACAGAAATCCGGGCGCGCGAAGTGCGATTGGTTGATCAGAATGGTGAGCAGGTCGGCATTGTCGAACTGAGCAAGGCACTTGCTGCTGCCGAGGCGGTACAGCTCGATCTCGTCGAGATCGTGCCCGATGCCGAGCCGCCAGTGTGCCGCATCATGGACTATGGCAAGCATGTCTTCGAACAGAAGCAGCAGAAGAAAGATGCCAAGAAGAAGCAGCACCAGGTCCAGATCAAGGAAATCAAGCTGCGCCCAGGCACTGAAGAGGCAGATTATCAGGTCAAGTTGCGCTCAATCGTTCGTTTCCTCGAAGAGGGCGACAAGGCTAAGATCACGCTCCGTTTCCGCGGACGTGAAATGGCTCACCAGGATATCGGTATGAAGCAATTGCAACGTATCGAGATCGATCTGGCAGAGATCGGGACTGTGGAACAGCACCCGAAGATGGAAGGGAAGATGATGCATATGCTCATCGGCCCCAAGAAAAAGAGATAAGCCGGGAAGGATTCCAGCAAGTTTCTTACCCCCAGGCCGGACTGATCGCTGTGCTGAAGGGGTTACTTAACGAGGTATATCATGCCAAAGATCAAAACCAAGCGCGGTGCAGCAAAGCGCTTCATGAAGACTGCAAACGGCTTCAAGCGCAAGCAGGCCTTCAAGCGCCACATCCTGACGAAAAAGTCAGCCAAGCGTATCCGTCAGCTCCGTCCGATGACGATGGTCGCCAAAAGCGACGTCGCTCGTGTCGAACGCATGCTTCCTAACTCGTAACTGACGGAGAAATACGTAAATGGCTCGTGTAAAGCGTGGTGTCATCGCTCACCGTCGTCACAAGAAGATTCTCGATCGTGCAAAGGGTTACTACGGTGCTCGTTCGCGCGTCTATCGTGTAGCGTTCCAGGCAGTCATCAAGGCTGGCCAGTATGCTTATCGTGACCGTCGTCAACGGAAGCGTCAGTTCCGTGCCCTGTGGATTGCCCGTATCAATGCGGCGTCCCGTCTCAATGGTCTCTCCTACAGCCGTCTTATCAACGGTCTGAAGCGTGCGAACATTGTGATTGACCGTCGTGTAATGGCAGATATTGCCGTTCATGATGCGGCAGCGTTTAGCGCACTGGCTGAAAAAGCAAAAGCCAGCCTCGCGGCGTAAGTAGCAAGGTAGGGCTTCCGGGCCCGACCAAAGGGGAAGGGCTTCAGGGTTCTTCCCCTTTTTTATTTTCTGCTGCGGTGGCTCCTGTTGCGGGGCTTGCTGTGGCAACAGAACTTATTTCTTCGCGAGAGCGGGAACAACATGAGCGAATTGAACGCGCTGGTGCAGGAAGCACAGGCACAGATTGCTGCAGCCAATGATGTGGCTGCCATTGAACAGGTGCGTGTGCAGTACCTCGGCAAAAAAAGCCGTATTACCGAGTTGTCAAAAGCGCTCGGTCAGATGGGTGAAGAAGAACGTCGTGTCCAGGGCGCAGTGCTTAATCAGGCGCGTGAAGCCATCACGTCCGCACTGAATACACGTCGTGACAGTCTTGCGGCTGAGGCTCTGGCAGCAAAGCTGGAGGCAGAGCGTGTGGATGTCACGTTGCCCGGTCGCGGTGAGCTGGGCGGGCTGCATCCGGTAACCCGTGTGCTGGAGCGCATTGAAGGCTTCTTTACGGCCATCGGCTTTACTGTGGCGTCCGGTCCGGAGGTGGAAGACGACTTCCATAATTTCGAGGCGCTCAATATTCCTGCGCATCACCCCGCACGTGCCATGCACGATACGTTTTATTTCGATGCACACCGTTTGCTGCGCACGCACACTTCGCCAGTACAGATTCGTGTGATGGAGTCGCAGCAGCCACCTATCCGCATTGTGTGTCCGGGTCGCGTCTATCGTTGTGATTCTGATCTTACGCATTCGCCGATGTTTCATCAGGTCGAAGGTTTGCTGATAGATGAGCACGTCAGTTTTGCTGATCTCAAGGGCATGATTGGCGACTTCCTGCGGGTGTTTTTCGGCAAGGAGCTGGAAGTGCGTTTCCGTCCTTCCTATTTTCCGTTTACCGAGCCGTCAGCCGAGGTCGATATCCAGTGCGTGATGTGCGAAGGCCATGGTTGCCGCGTATGCAAGCAAACCGGCTGGCTCGAAGTGCTGGGTTGCGGCATGGTGCATCCCAAGGTGCTTGAAAACTGCGGCATTGATCCGGAAAAATATTCAGGTTTTGCGTTCGGCATGGGTGTCGAACGCTTCGCGATGCTGCGCTATGGCGTGAATGATCTGCGTCTGTTCTTTGACAATGATCTGCGCTTTTTGCGTCAGTTTGCCTGATTGGTATCGTCACGCTCTGGTGTCGTCTTGCACAAAGCATGGTTTTGGCTGAGGTTTTTCATCGCTCAAACTGTTTTTGTGTGCGGTACCGTAAGCAATAAAGATTGAGGCCCGTACAGGGCAAGTGAGTCGCAACATGCAATTCAGCGAAAAATGGCTGCGTGAATGGGTCAGCCCACAACAGGATATGGCTGCTTTCGGTCATCAGCTCACCATGGCAGGGCTTGAGGTTGATGCCATTGTGCCGGTGGCGCCACCGTTTCAGGGGGTGCTGGTGGGTGAGGTGCTGAGCGTTGTGCCGCATCCCGATGCAGACAAGTTGCGTGTGACCAGTGTCAGTACTGGCACTGAAACCCTGCAGATTGTCTGTGGTGCGGCCAATGTGCGCGTGGGTCTTCGTGTGCCGGTGGCAACGGTTGGTGCCGAGTTGCCTGGCGGTCTGAAAATAAAGCAGGCCAAATTGCGTGGCGTTGAGTCGTTCGGCATGCTGTGCTCCGAGGCTGAGATCGGGCTGGCCGAAACGGCGGATGGCCTCATGGAGCTGCCTGCAGATGCTCCGGTAGGAACAAGCATTCGTGATTATTTGCAGCTCGATGACAATATGGTCGAGCTGGGCATTACCCCGAATCGTGGCGACTGCCTCAGCTTGCGTGGCCTGGCCCGTGAAGCGGGTGTACTGAATCGCCTGTCGGTCTGCACGCCTGAAATTGTTCCGGTCAAGGCAAGTCACGACGAGACTCTGGTGGTGTCGCTGGTGGCGCCGGGGGCATGTCCCAATTACGTTGGTCGCGTCATCCGTAATGTGAATGCGGCTGCAGAAACACCGCTGTGGATGACGGAGAAGCTGCGCCGTGCAGGTTTGCGCTCGATCAGTCCCGTTGTTGATGTGACCAATTTTGTATTGATCGAGCTGGGGCAGCCCATGCATGCCTTCGACAAGGCAAAGCTGGAGGGCGGCATTGAGGTTCGCATGGCGCATGCCGGCGAGTCACTTGAGCTGCTGGACGGGCAGGTTGTGACGCTGCGTCCGGACACCCTTGTGATAGCAGACAGCAAGAAGCCTCTCGCCATGGCCGGCATCATGGGCGGGCAGGACAGTTCGGTCTCGACGGAGACGCGTGACATTTTTCTGGAAAGCGCCTTTTTTGATCCGCTGGCAGCGGCAGGCAAGGCCCGTTCCTATGGTTTGCATACCGACTCATCCCATCGCTTCGAGCGCGGGGTGGACTTCCGCCTGCAGGCGGATGCAATCGAGCGCGCAACCGCGCTGATCATGGATGTTTGTGGTGGTGAGGCGGGGCCGCTGACAGTTGCCCACTCGTTGCTCCACCAGCCCGAGCGTGCCCCGATCACCCTGAGGGCCGAACGGATCACCAGGTTGCTGGGCTTTGCCATGCCGGCAGCCGAGGTCGATGACATTCTGTCCCGGCTGGGCATGGTAGTGGTGGCTCAGGATGGCGGCTGGCTGGTGACACCGCCCAGCTGGCGCTTTGATATCAGCATCGAGGTGGACCTGATCGAGGAGCTGGCGCGTATTCATGGCTATAACAACCTGCCTGTGACCGCGCCCCGGGCGGATGTCCGTCTGGCGCCGCAGAGTGAAACGGCCGTCACGGAGGCCCGTCTGAAGCGTTTGCTGGTGGATCTGGGTTATCAGGAAGCCATCACCATGAGCTTTGTGGAGCCCGGGCTGCTGGCAAAGCTGGATCCGGCCTCAACGCCCCTGGCGCTGGCCAACCCCCTGTCAGCGGACCTCTCGGTGATGCGAACCACCCTGTGGGCGGGGCTGCTCAAGGCGGTTCTGCACAACCAGAACCGCCAGCAGCCTCGTGTGCGGCTATTTGAGACGGGTCTGCGCTTTGTGCCGGCCAAAGATGGTTTGCGGCAGGAGCGTATGCTGGCTGGCGTGGTGTCCGGCACAGTTAATGTGGAGTTGTGGAGCCACATCAAAAAAGACATTGATTTCTTTGATATTAAAGGAAATATTGAGCGAGTGGTTGCGCTGCTTGGCGCTTCTGATAGAGTTGGGTACAAGTCATCTGCCCATCCTGCATTGCACCCCGGGCAGACAGCAGAAATGGAAATGAACGGTCAGTCAGTGGGCTGGATAGGTGCCTTGCACCCCAATCTGCTGGCGGATCTTGGCCTTGTGGGGCCGGTTTACCTGTTTGAAATATGCCTGGAGCAGCTGGGTGAGGGCCGGTTACCTGCCTTCGCCGAGTTGTCGCGTTTTCCGGAAGTGCGTCGTGATATCGCAGTGCTTTGCGGTCGCGATGTGCCGGCAGCCGATATCCTGGCAAGTGTTCGTGAGGTTGCGGGAACGGAGTTGCGCGATTGCCGCCTGTTCGATGTGTATGAAGGACAGGGGGTGGCCAGTGGGCAGAGAAGCCTCGCCATTGGCATAATCTGGCAGCACCCGGAACGTACATTGCAGGAAGATGAGGTTCAGGCGCGGGTCGATGCGGTGGTTGATCGGCTCAAGACCCGTTTTGGGGTCAGCCTGAGGGATTAAGTTGAGGGGTTGCAATGACGGCACTCACCAAGGCGGAAATGGCGGAAAAGCTGTTCGAAGAGCTGGGTCTCAACAAACGTGAGGCCAAGGAAATGGTCGAGATGTTCTTTGAGGAGATCCGCCATGCCCTCGAGCACAATGAGTCCGTCAAGCTCTCCGGTTTTGGCAACTTTGATTTGCGTGACAAGCGTCAGCGTCCTGGGCGAAACCCCAAGACCGGCGAGGAAATTCCGATTACTGCCCGGCGAGTTGTTACCTTCCGTCCCGGACAGAAACTGAAGGCCAGAGTAGAAGCATATGCTAGAGCCCAGCAATAACGCCCAGCTGCCGGAGATTCCCAGCAAGCGTTACTTCACCATTGGTGAGGTCAGTGAGCTTTGTGATGTAAAGCCTCACGTGCTGCGCTACTGGGAGCAAGAGTTCCCCCAGCTGAAGCCGGTAAAGCGTCGGGGTAACCGTCGTTATTACCAGCGCCAGGATGTCATGATCATCCGCAACATCCGCAGCCTGCTCTACGAGCAGGGCTACACGATCGGTGGTGCGCGGCTGCAGTTGACGGACGTGCGGCCTGCAGAGCGTGATGAACCTGTGGCTGCCGTGAGTTCGTCTGCACTGCCTTCATCCGGTGGTGGCATCTTTCATGTGGTGGTGAAGGACATGATCAGGGAGCTTGAGCAGGTCGCGACCCTGCTGGCACGCTGATAATACTGTTGAATTTTCCGGTACTTGCGCTGGACAAGTGGAAAGTTTTCGGTATGATTGCCGCCTCACCGAAAGGTGGTCGTCGGGGCGTAGCGCAGCCTGGTAGCGCACTTGCATGGGGTGCAAGGGGTCGAAGGTTCAAATCCTTCCGTCCCGACCAAAGAATATGGAAAAGGCCTGATCAGAAATGATCGGGCCTTTTTGTTTTTGAATACATTGCTGCGTTTCATTCATTGCTTACCGGAGCGAGCGCCATGCTCA
>JBASJP010000417.1:0-1860 GCA_049655345.1 Moraxellaceae bacterium | reverse complement strand
GTGCATTTGACTCCGCAGCAGCACCAGCATCGCAAAGCTTCAGTGAAGAAATGTATGAAGGTGGCATCAGCCAGCAACTGACATCTGCACTGACTGCCAGTCTTGGTGCCAGCCGCAGTGTTCGTCTTGGCACGGTAGACGAGAGCTATGAATACAACGCTTTTTTCCAGCGTGAGTTTTCGCCCCTCCGCCCACAGATTGGCCACAATCTGGAAGGCTCCCTGGCCTACGCCCAGGGCAAGCACCGGATATCCGCAACGGTGTATGACCAGAAACTGGAGGACGAGATCCAGTTCAGCTCGGCAACCTTCACCAACGACAACATTGATCCCACCCAGCGTCGGGGTGCAACGCTTGGCGTGACATCCGAGGTCGTCCAGAGCGTTACCGTCAATGCGAGCCTGACGCATCAGCGCGCACGTTTCCGCAGCGGGCCGCTGGAAGGCAATGATGTGCCACTGGTTCCCGGCAACCTTGGCCACGTCAACGTCAACTGGCAGGCAACACCGATGTGGAGCGTTGCACTCACGGACACCTACACGGGCAGCCAGTTCTTTGAAAACGACCAGAGCAACAGCTTCGGCCAGAAGATCCCTTCGTTTCACCGGATTGATACCCGCCTTGGCTGGCAGTGGAAGCAGCTTAATGCCGCCCTTACGGTCAGCAATCTTGCGGATGAAGATGACACCTTCAGCTATGGCGTCCGCTCCGGTACTGTAGGCCGATACAATGCCTATCCATTGCCGGGCCGCGAATACCGCTTTGATGTAGGCATGAACTTCTGATAATCGGGCAGCCGGTATATGCCGGCTGCCCAACCTGAACTTCCGGAGACCGACGTCATGGGCAACCGTCTTACAAAGATCTACACCCGCACAGGGGACGATGGCAGTACCGGCCTTGGTGATGGCAGCCGCGTTGCCAAGAACCATTTGCGTGTCGAGGCCTATGGCACAGTCGATGAACTGAATGCTCATATCGGTGTGCTGCGGGCAGAACTGGCCCCGGATCATGCTACCCAGGCGTTTCTGCAGGATGTGCAGCACGATCTTTTTGATCTGGGTGGCGAGCTGTGCATTCCCGGATATGTCTTGCTGAATACCGAGGCCATCAATGAAGCAGAAGCAGCCATCGATCAGCTCAATGCCCAACTGCCACCGCTGAAGGACTTCATCCTGCCCGGCGGCAGCAAGGCAGCTGCTGTTGCACATGTCGCCCGTACCGTTTGCCGCCGTGCCGAGCGACGCGTTTATACGCTCAGCCAGCAGGAACCGGTCAACGAGGAGGGACTGAAATACCTGAACCGTCTTTCCGACTACCTGTTTGTCCTTGCACGTGTACTGGCACGCGAAAATGGTGGCCAGGAAGTCCTGTGGCGGCAGAGAAATGCACCACGTCACCCGAATGCATGAAGCCTTTTCAAGCACCCAATAAAAAGCCCGCAGGTCATGCGGGCTTTTTATTGGGTGCTTTTTATGGAGTGCTTCTTATTGGCCGTAACGCCAGATCACAGCAGCAACCTGATATCCGCCAGCACCTTGGACAATGCCGTGGTAAAGCGGGCGGCATCCGCACCATCAATCACCCGATGATCGTAGGAGAGTGACAACGGCAGCATCAGACGCGGCTGGAACTCCTTGCCATTCCATATCGGCTTGATGGCCGATCGCGACACACCCAGAATCGCCACTTCCGGCCAATTCACAATAGGCGTGAATGCCGTTCCACCGATACCGCCCAGAGAAGAAATGCTGAAGCAGGCGCCCTGCATTTCTGCTGGTGTCAGTTTCTTCTCCCGCGCCTTGGCCGACAGCTCCCCCATGTCGCGCGAAATCTCGCGTACCGACTTTTTGTCGGCAT
>JBASJP010000416.1:0-5503 GCA_049655345.1 Moraxellaceae bacterium | reverse complement strand
GACCTGAACCGCGCCATCGCCGCCCAGATTGACCTCGACCGCTGCGGTGGCGATGTAGGTGGCCGGCCACAGAGTATTGCAGGAAATACCGTAGTCACGGAACTCCTCGGCCATGCCCAGCGTGAGGATGGTCATGCCGTACTTGGAGACGGTATAGGGCGAGAAGGGCTTGAGCCAGTGCGGTGCCATGTTGATGGGGGGCGACAGGCTGAGGATGTGCCCCTGGGATGACTGCTTGAGGTAAGGCAGTGCGGACTGGGCGCACAGGAAGGTAGCGCGGTGGTTCACGTCCTGGATGAGGTCGTATTTCTTGAGCGGGGTGTGCTCGACGCCCATCAGGTTGATGGCTCCGGCGTTGTTGATGAGCATGTCGATGCCGCCAAAGTGTTCTGCGGCCATGGCCATGGCTGCACGGACCTGATCTTCTTCACGCACATCCACCTGCAGCGGCAGGGCGTGGCCACCGGCGGCCTTGATTTCTTCAGCCACGCTGAAGATGGTGCCGGGCAACTTGGCATGAGGTTCGGCCGACTTGGCGGCAATGACCACGTTGGCCCCATCACCGGCGGCACGCAAGGCGATGGCTCGGCCGATACCACGGCTGCCACCGGTGATGAAGAGGGTTTTACCCTTGAGACTGCTCATGCGTAACGCCTCATCGCAGTGTCGCTGGCCAAAGTGTTGATACGTTACTCGATGACCAGCAGCAGCTGGCGTTTTTTAAGTTGTTGCTTCGGGCTGGTGCTGAGTGTTTTAACAACACCATCGCGGTTGGCCTTGAGCTGATGCTCGATTTTCATGGCCTCCATGATGATGAGCGTCTGGCCCTTGGTCACCGTGGCGCCTTCTGCCACCAGCACGTCGATTACGGCGCCGTCCATGGGGGCACGCAACTGGCCGTCGCCTTCGCTGTCGGAGCTTGCTGGTGGTGCCTGGGTGACATCCGTTATCTGCAGGTTGCCGTTGGCCAGATCGAGAAAGAGATCGTTGCCATCGCGCGCAAAGGCGACGCGACGACGCACGCCATCCATCTCGTAGTGCAAGGTGGATTCCTGCAATGCCTGCACCGTCAATACGGAGGTAGTGCCGTTTATTTCCGCTGTGAGCGTCTGGTTGCCCAACATCAGGCGAAGTGCGGTTCTGGTCTCGCCGCACTGCAGGATCAGCGGGGTGGCGCCGGTCAGTCCTGTGTGGAAATGAGCGGGTAGGTCATGCAGGAAAAGGGCAGCGGCCACGAGCAGGGCTTCGCTGTTGGCAAGGGCAGGCTTGAGGCTGCTGTCATTGCTGAAATGCTGTTCGATGAATGCGGTTGATGTATCGCCGCTGACAAACACGGGGTGACGCAACAGGTTGGCGAGGAACTGCTTGTTGTGATTTACGCCAAGCAGGATGGTGTCATCCAGTGCGCGTGCCAGCAGACGGGCAGCATCGGTGCGTGTTTTGCCGTAGGCAATCACCTTGGCCACCATCGGGTCATAATGCGGGCTGACTTCGCCGGCCTCACGCATGCCGTGATCAATACGCACGCCGGGCAGGTTGGCGGGCTGCCAGCGCAGTACCTTGCCAGTTTGCGGCAGGAAATTGGCACCGGGATCTTCTGCATACAGTCGCACTTCAATGGCTGCGCCGGTCAGCGTGATTTCATGCTGCTGCAAAGGCAGCGGTTCGCCATTGGCGACACGCAATTGCCACTCGACCAGATCCTGGCCGGTGACGAGTTCGGTCACGGGGTGTTCCACCTGCAGACGGGTATTCATTTCCAGAAAGTAGAAATGGTTGTCCTTGTCGAGCAGGAACTCGACGGTGCCGGCGCCAACATAATTCACGCTTTGGGCGGCAGCGACAGCGGCCTTGCCCATTTTTTCGCGCAGCTCCGGCGTCATGACGGGGCAGGGCGCTTCTTCAACCACTTTCTGGTGACGACGCTGGATGGAGCAGTCACGTTCGCCCAGATACACGCAGTTGCCAAGGGTGTCGCCAAAAATCTGGATTTCCACATGGCGCGGAGCGATCACGGCTTTTTCCATGATCAATTCGCTGGAGCCAAACGCGTTGAGAGCTTCGGAGCGTGCGGTAGCCAGTGCGGCGACCAGATCTTCGCCCTTGTCGACCAGGCGCATGCCACGACCACCGCCGCCTGCCGAGGCTTTCACCATCACGGGGAAACCGATGCGGGCGGCTTCGTTGACGAAGGAGATGTCAGACTGGTCGGCACCTTCATAGCCAGGCACGCAGGGCACGCCGGCCTCGATCATCCTGATCTTGGAAATGCGCTTGCTGCCCATAAGCTCGATGGCTTCAGGGGTTGGGCCAATGAAGGTGATGCCATGGTCAATACAGGCCTGGGCAAACTGCTCGTTTTCAGAGAGAAAACCGTAGCCGGGATGCACGGCATCAGCACCGGTTTTCTTGCAGGCATCGAGAATGGCATCAATGCGCAGATAGGATTCCGATACCTTGGCGGGGCCGATGCAGACGGCTTCGTCAGCTTCCTGTACATGCAGGGCATTGGCATCTGCTTCGGAATACACGGCAACTGTGCGATAGCCGAGCGCACGTGCGGAGCGCATAACACGGCAGGCGATTTCGCCACGGTTTGCCACCAGAACTTTGGTAAATGCCATTTTCATCAATTCCTGATTATTCGCAGGTAATGTTGTGCTGCTCGTCATGTTGCTGCGGGTTACTCAGCCCATGTGGCCGGGCGTTTCTGGACAAATGCCATGGTGCCTTCTGCACCCTCCGGGCCGGCCACGGCACGGGCGAATTGCCGGGCGGCATCGTCCAGCAGGGACTCGAGTGGTTCGTGACCAACGCGATGCAGCAGGGCCTTGGTGATGCGGTTGGCCAGTGGTGCGCATTTCTTTACCTGTGCCAAGGTGTCGGCGAGGGCCGTTTCAAGTGCAGCAGTGTCTGCAACGACCTGGTGCACGATGCCAAGACGTGCCGCTTCGGTACCGTTGAAGCGGGCACCAAGCAGGGCAAGCCGGCGTGCCTGTGTCATGCCGATACGCTGTACCACAAACGGGGCAATCTGAGCGGGAATGATGCCGAGTCCGGTTTCTGGCAAGCCGAACTGGGCGCCCTCCACGGCAATGGCAATATCAGACACACAAGCCAGACCAAAACCGCCACCGAGTACCGCACCTTCGAGCAGGGCAATCACCACCTGCGGGGCATGATTGACTTGTGTGATCATGTGGCCAAAAGCGCGATTCAGATCGATATAGGCATCATGACTGCCATGATCGGCGGCCCGCATACGGGCACCGGCCATGTCCTTGATGTCACCACCGGCACAAAAGTGTCCGTTGGTGCCACGCAGAACGACAACACGAATGGTCTCGTTGTTCTCGATGGCCGAGAACACGGCACGCAACTCCTGCGTCATCTGCAAGCTCATGGCATTGCGCGTATCGGGTCGGTTCAGCGTGACATGAAGCACAAAGCCTTCTTCACGCAAGTCCAGGGTTTCTGTTGCTGGTAATGTCATTTTATTTACTCCTGCCACTCCCGCGACAGCGGGATTCCAGAGACGTCGCAGTTACCGGAATCCGAAAAGGCACCGGGTGCCCACTGGCGCGGGGACGACACAGGCTTACTCAGCCTTCTTTTTCTTGCTGGGCAATATGTTCATCAGCTTGCAGATGATGCCCAGCATGATTTCGTCGGCACCGCCGCCGATAGAGCCGAGACGGCCATCACGGTAGGCGCGGGCGATGGGGTTGTCCCACATGAAGCCCATGCCGCCCCAGTACTGAATGCAGGAGTCGGTGACTTCGCGCATCAGTCGGCCTGCTTTCAGTTTGGCCATGGAGGCAAGGCGGGTGACTTCCATGGGATCACCACCGCCGATATGTGCGGCACAGGCCTTGTAGGTCAATGCACGCAAGGCCTCGACTTCGGTCTGCAATTCCGCCATGCGGAAATGAATGACCTGGTTGTCGATCAGCGGCTGGCCAAAGGTGGTGCGCTCGCGACAGTAATCAATGGTTTTCTGGATGCATGATTCCATGCCGCCCAAGGAGTTGGCCGCGGCATACATGCGCTCTTCCTGGAACTGCATCATCTGCATCATGAAGCCGGCGCCTTCAGCACCGATACGGTTGCTCTGCGGCACGCGCACATTGTCGAAGAAAATCTGGGCGGTGTCGGATGAGCGCATACCCAGCTTGTTCAGTCTTTTCGAGAAGGTGATGCCGGGGGTTTTGCTGGGCACGATGATCATGGATTTGTTGCTGTGCGGCTTGCCATCGGAAGTGTTGGCCAGCAGGCAGAAGAAGTCGGCCTGGGTGGAGTTGGTAATCCACATCTTGCTGCCATTGATGATGTAGTCATCGCCGTCTTTTACCGCAGTGGTCTTGATGGCGGCCACATCGGAACCGGCATGGACTTCAGACACGGCAATGGAGACCACCATGTCGCCGGCAATGGCGGGTGCCAGGTATTTTTCACGCAGCTCGGGCGAGCCGAAGCGGGCAAGGGCAGGTGTGGCCATGTCGGTTTGCACACCGATGGCCATGGGCACGCCGCCACAGTTGATGCGGCCAAACTCTTCGATCACCACGAGATTGTAGGAGTAGTCCAGGCCCATGCCGCCGTTTTCCACCGGCTTGCAGATGCCGAGCAGGCCGAGATTGCCCAGCTTTTTGAAAAGCTCGTGTGCCGGGAAAATGCCGGCCTCTTCCCATGCGTCAACATAAGGGTTGATTTCCTTGTCAACAAAATTGCGGGCAGTACGGCGAAGTTCTTCGTGTTCCGGAGTGAATTCCATGGTGTTGCTCCTTGGTCGTATTAGCCTGGTGTGTAGGTCAGCGCTAGAATCGCGCCACACCAAAGCTGTTGGGGGTCAATTGACGCTGTTCGCCTTCCTTGATGGTTTGCAGCAGGAATACGAGTAAACGCCGACTGTCGCGTGGGTCAATAAGACCGTCATCGAACAAATGCGCGGTGTTGAACAGGGCGGTGGACTGGGAGTCCAGTTTTACAGCGGTGCTCTGTTCAATCAAATCAAGCATTTGAGGATTGACTTCAATGCCGGCTTTCTTCTGCTTCTGTTCAGTCACGATGCGCAGCACCTTGCCAGCCTGGGCGCCGCCCATGACTGCTGTGCGCGAATTTGGCCAGGCAAAGATGAAGTGGGGATCGAGGCCGCGGCCACACATGGCATAGTTGCCGGCACCGTAGGAGCCACCTACCACCAGCGATATTTTTGGCACACGTGCATTGGCGACAGCCTGTATCATCTTGGAGCCGTGCTTGATCACGCCGTTCTGCTCGGAGTCCGTGCCCACCATGAAGCCGGTGGTGTTGTGCAGGAACAGCAGCGGGCGCTGTGTCTGGTCGCAGAGCTGGATGAACTGCGAGGCCTTGGCAGCACCTTGCGGGGTGATTGGGCCGTTGTTGGTGATGATGCCGATGGGAAAGCCGCCGACGCGCGCCCAGCCGCATACAGTCTGGCTGTCGTACTCGTTCTTGAATTCGAGGAAGTCGGAGGCATCGA
>JBASJP010000415.1:0-4820 GCA_049655345.1 Moraxellaceae bacterium | reverse complement strand
CGCCTGCTCCGGCTGGTGCCGGAAATCTGTTTCTGTTTTGACGGCGACGAGGCCGGTCGAAAGGCCGCCTGGCGCGCACTGGAGTCGGCACTGCCGGCCATGCAGGACGGCAAGAGCGCCAGCTTCCTGTTCCTGCCCACCGGCGAGGACCCGGACTCACTGGTGCGCAAGGAAGGGACGGCGCGCTTCCAGGACCGCGTACAGAACGAGGCCGAACCACTGGCCGACTTCATGTTCCGGCATCTGGGCGAGGGCCTGAATACAGAAAGTCTGGAAGGCCGCAGCCGGCTCACCATGCTGGCAAAACCACTGGTCGCCACACTGCCCGACGGGCTTTATCGCGAAATGCTGCTGCAACGCCTGGCCGAATTCACCCGCCTGGAACTGGCGACCCTGCGTGCCGCCGTGCTGGATACGCCGCCCATCCCTGCCACACGCAGCCAGGCGCCGGCACCACGCCAGACGGCAGCGGACGAGGCATCAGGCATACCGGACTACTTCAGCGACACCAACGACACCCAGCCCCAGAATGGTTACGGCAAGCGACCGCGCTTCGAGCCGCGTCAGCGTCAGGGCCGGCAGCCTTACGCTCCCCGCGTCCAGACTCTGGGCCTGCCCGAGCAGGCTGTGCGCCTGCTGCTGCAGGATCCTAAACAGGCCAGCCTGACCAGCAGCACCGAGCTGCTGGCATTACGCCTGCCAGAGGACTGTCTGCTGGTCGAGCTGATCCGCCTGCTGGAAAACAGTCCCGGCATCAGCACCCCCGCCCTGCTGGGGGCCTGGCATGGCACAGAACTGGGCGACGAACTGACCGCCCTTGCTGCCAGCGAGTTCCTGACCCCCAATATCGGCGTAGACCTTGAGCTGAGGGGCGTACTGGGCGGCCTGCGGCTTGCGGCCATGGAAGCCGAGCTCAGGGAGTGTGCCGATCTGGAAACCATCCAGCGCCTGAAGAAAGCCATTGAAGCGCTCAAACAAGCCCCCATTTCTCATTAGCCAGCCCGCTCCGGCTGGCTGGAAAGCCGCCGGATTGGTATAATCCCGCTCTTGCCTACGCCCGGCAGTTGTTCGGGCGACAGCTTCGCGCAACCCGCTGTTCCACGAGGGCCCTAGATGAGCGTCGAAAAAGAGAAGCAGAAGTCCCAGCTGAAAGAGCTCATTGCCAAGGGCAAAGAGCAGGGATATCTCACCTATGCCGAGGTGAACGATCACCTGCCCGAGTCCGTGACCGAGACCGAACAGATCGAAGACATCATCCAGATGGTCAACGACCTCGGCATCCCGGTGCACGAACGCGCCCCTGAGCAGGATGACCTGCTGCTCGAGGAAACACCGGACGCCAGTGATGACGAAGTGGCCGCAGAAGAAGCTGCCGCCGTTCTCGCCTCCGTGGAAAACGAACCCGGCCGTACCACCGACCCGGTGCGCATGTACATGCGTGAAATGGGCACGGTGGAACTGCTGACGCGCGAAGGCGAAATTGCCATCGCCAAGCGTATCGAAGAAGGCATTCGCGAAGTCCTGAATGCCATGGCCTACTGGCCTGGTGCCGTGGCCGGCATCATTGAAGAATTCGACAAGACCGAATCCGGTGAACGCCGTCTGGCCGACATCCTTGCCGGTTATCTCGATCCGAATGATGACGGCAACGCTGCCGTTGCCCCCGTGATCGATGAAGAAGCCGCACTGGAAGAACTTGGCAGCAAAGCCAAGGTCAAGGGTGCCGCTGACGATGCCGAGGAAGAAGAAGCCGAAGGCGACAGCGACGACGAAGACGAGGCCGATACCGGTCTTGATCCCGTGCTTGCCGCCGAACGTTTCAACAACCTGCGCAAGCTGTACCAGAAGGTACAGGCTGCACTGAAGAAGTACGGCCCCGAAGGCAAGATGATTGCCAAGAACATGGAAGAACTGGCCGAACAGTTCACCATTTTCAAGCTGACCCCGCGTCTGTTTGAAGGCATTGCCAGCCAGATTCGTGGCGTGCTGGATGAAGTCCGTGCGCAGGAACGCGCCATCATGCAGACATGCGTGCGCCGCGCCCGCATGGAACGTCGTCACTTCATCGACGAGTTCCCCGGCAACGAAATCAATCTCGAATGGGTGGATCAGCAGATCGCCCTGAAAAAACCGTTTTCCAAGGCCCTTGAAGCCAACCGCGACGAAGTGATGCGCGCACAGCGCCGCCTGATCTCCCTGCAGGACGAGGTAGGTCTGGATATCGCCGACATCAAGGAAATCAATCGTCGCATGTCGATTGGTGAAGCCAAGGCGCGTCGTGCCAAGAAGGAAATGGTCGAGGCCAATCTGCGTCTCGTGATTTCCATCGCCAAGAAATACACCAACCGCGGCCTGCAGTTCCTCGATCTGATCCAGGAAGGCAACATCGGCCTGATGAAGGCCGTGGACAAGTTTGAATACCGTCGCGGCTACAAGTTCTCGACCTATGCCACCTGGTGGATTCGTCAGGCCATCACGCGCTCCATCGCTGACCAGGCCCGTACCATCCGTATCCCGGTGCACATGATCGAGACCATCAACAAGCTCAATCGTGTCTCGCGCCAGATGCTGCAGGAAATGGGCCGCGAACCGACACCGGAAGAACTGGGTGTGCGTCTCGACATGCCGGAAGACAAGGTGCGCAAGGTCCTCAAGATCGCCAAGGAGCCCATCTCGATGGAAACTCCGATCGGTGATGATGAAGATTCGCATCTTGGCGATTTCATCGAGGACACCACCATGGTGTCCCCGGTGGATGCAGCCACTGCCGAAGGCCTGCGTGAAGCAACACGTGAAGTGCTGGCCAACCTGACCGCCCGCGAAGCCAAGGTGCTGCGCATGCGTTTTGGTATCGACATGAACACGGACCATACACTGGAAGAAGTCGGCAAGCAGTTCGACGTCACCCGTGAACGTATCCGTCAGATCGAGGCGAAGGCACTGCGCAAGTTGCGTCACCCCTCTCGCTCGGAACACCTGCGCTCCTTCCTCGATACCGAGTAAGCGATGCATGAATAAAAGCGCCCCGTTAATCGGGGCGTTTTTATTTGGGGAGCATTCTTATTTCGGGCAGAGTCGTTATAATCCCCGCTCCGCTGAACGGGCCTGTAGCTCAGTCGGTTAGAGCAGAGGACTCATAATCCTTTGGTCGAGGGTTCGAGTCCCTCCGGGCCCACCATCTTTACAATACAGCCTGTGACTGCCGGCGACCCGCATGAATACGGATCGCCCAGCAGCAGGCCGATTATTACTTGCCGTCAGCCTTCAACAGGGCCTGCACCTTGGCCACGTAAGCGGCTTCGGCATCGGCCTTCGACATGCCCTTGATACCATCCCACGCGTCGTACTTGAAACGGCCAGCCATGTTCATCATGCCGGGACGGCTGCCGGACACATCGCCCGCGGTTGCCTGCTTGAAATACTTGTACAGATCCAGCAGGTCGGCAGTACCTGGCTTGCTGGTGAGGGTGTTGACGTCTTTCTGGGCTTGTTCAAAAGCGCTCATGCGCGGACTCCTGCTTTGTTTAAAGGAATAAACCGTTTTCCCAATACTACGCCGTGACGCCGGAATGTCACAGCCACCCCCTTGAACAGGGGGGCGGCAATACTGCATTTATCGGCACAACCACACCATCAGGATGTTTTTTTGCAAAAAAAGCATGCCAGCCACTTTACGGTTATCGCCCTGAGCCAATAGTCTCGGGGTTCGGCACCTGAACCCCGGGAACCGCCGCACAATAAAATGGAGATCCTGATGAAAAAGCTCTGGAATGCTGTGCTGGTTGCAGGCGCCCTCGCCCTCAGCCCGCTTGTTGCTGCCGAAGAAGCCGCGACCACAACCCCCGCAGCCACAACAACCCCTGCCGAAGCTGAAACAGCTGCACAGACGGCTGGCTCGATGGTTGAGGTGTCAGCAAGCGGCGAACAGGTCGTCAAGGTCACCACCGGCAATGAGGCGGTTGATGCCGTCGGCAACTACGCCATGAAGTGTGCAGAAAAGACCGCCGCCATGAAAACCTGTGACAGCATGGGTGGCTTCAAGGCCATGGGCTGCCGCAAGCTGGCTGAAATGCGCTACAAGACCACCGAGTGCCCGATTCAATAAGCATTACGCACTAACGGGAATACTGGCAGGCTTGTTGCGACTGCCAGTATTCCCGCATTACCGCTCCCGCCGTCACAGAATAAAGCCCCTCTCGTTTAATCAGGCTTGATCATCCCGCAAGACCCCGGACAATACAGGGCTTCATCACCGGGAGACCCACCATGCCCCGCATCGGCTTTATTGGCATCGGCCTCATGGGCCTGCCTCTGTGCCAGCGACTGCTGGCCGCAGGCTTTACGCTCACGACATGGAACCGGAACGCGGAAAAATGTGTACCCCTGATCCGCGCGGGTGCGCAAACTGCCGCCTCACCGGCTGACGTGGCACGTATCAGTGACATTGTGTTCCTCTGCATATCCGATACGTCTGCTGTTGAGCAGGTGATGTTTGCCGATCACGGCGTTTATACCGGACTGCAGGCTGACCAGATCGTGATCGACCTGTCGTCGATTGACCCTGCAGCCACCCGTGACTTTGCGCAACGCGTTAACGCCAGAGGCGCCCACTGGGTGGACGCTCCCGTATCCGGTGGTGTGGTGGGTGCCGAGGCAGGCATGCTGGTCATCATGGCCGGTGGCGATGCAAACATCATTGATCAGGTTCGTCCGGTACTGGCCCCCCTGTCTCAACGCGTCACCCACATGGGCCCCAACGGGGCCGGGCAGGTCACCAAGATCTGCAACCAGCTGATTGTGGCGGCCAATGCAGTGCTGAT
>JBASJP010000414.1:0-4074 GCA_049655345.1 Moraxellaceae bacterium | reverse complement strand
GGTGACCAAACACGCGACCGGACTTGCCACGGACCAGCTCCGGCACATCCGGATTCTTTTTCTGCGGCATGATGGACGAGCCGGTGCAGAAACGGTCGGGCAGGTTCACAAACTGGAATTGTGCGCTGGCCCACAGCACCAGTTCTTCGGAAAAGCGCGACAGATGCATCATGATCAGTGCCGAAGCAGCACAGAACTCGATGGCAAAATCGCGATCACTCACGGCATCCAGCGAGTTTTCACTGACGGCTTCAAAACCGAGCAGCTCGGCAGTGCAGGCGCGGTCAATCGGGTAGGTGGTGCCGGCGAGTGCAGCAGAGCCCAGTGGCATGCGGTTGACGCGCTTGCGCAGGTCGATCAGGCGCTCGTCATCACGCTTCAGGTTTTCGAACCAGGCCAGCAGGTGATGACCAAAGGTCACCGGCTGGGCAGTTTGCAGGTGCGTAAAGCCCGGCATGATGGTGTCGTATTCTTTTTCGGCAAGATCGACCAGGCCGGTGAGCAGGCGCCTGAGTTCGGCGCGGATGGCATCAACCTCGTCACGCAGGTACAGGCGCACGTCGGTGGCCACCTGGTCGTTGCGTGAGCGGCCGGTGTGCAGTTTCTTGCCGGCGATGCCGATGCGGTCGGTCAGACGGTGCTCGATGTTCATGTGCACGTCTTCCAGATCGACGCGCCACTCGAAAGTGCCGGCCTCGATCTCGGTCTGGATCTGCTGCAGACCGTTCACGATCAGGTCGCGCTCGGCTGTGGTCAGGACGCCGACTTTCGCCAGCATGGTGGCATGGGCGATGGAGCCCATGATGTCGTGACGGTAGAGACGCTTGTCAAAATTGACGGACGCGGTGAAGGCCGCCACGAAGGCGTCGGTGGCTTCGCTGAAGCGGCCACCCCACATGGAAGAGGATTGCTGGCTCATCTCGGACTCGATGTGCTGGAAAAATGACCAACCGGCCGGTATTCCGGCAAACGGCGGCAAACTAGGGACGGGGCGCAGTATACCGGCAAGTCAGTTTCTTTGCCTGACTTGCCGCTCGTCGGGGAAGACGGCACACTCCGGTAATGCGCCATAAGAAAAACAACAACTCTGTCACGGAACCGGGCGCCGAAGATTTCTTCCTTCCGGATTTCTGTGCTACCCAGCCCCTGCTAATGGTTGTTATAGCAGCGGAGCTGCTCGCCATCTTGCTGGTACTGGCAGACGTCGAGCGCCTGATGCCCTTTCCCTGGGACCGGCTGGCCCTGACCTCCTTCCTCGTGCAGTGGATCACCCTGTCCAGTGCCGCCCTGCTGTGCAAGCTGCGCCCGCGCCTTATCCGGTTGCCCCGAGAGAGCGCTGCCGGCGTGGCCTTTGCCCTGGTACTTGCCGTCGTCCTGCTGTTCAGCCTGCTGGCCAATCCGGCCATGCGGCTGGCCCATCTGGAGATGCTCCTGCCCCGTGTCGGCCCGCAGGATGTCGTGCGCAACCTGCTGATTGGTGCCATCGTTGCCGGCCTCATCCTGCGCTATTTCTACCTGCAGGAGCAGTTGCGGTCCAAGCAGCGCACCGAGCTGACGGCCCGTCTGCAGGCCCTGCAGTCCCGCATCCGGCCACATTTCCTGTTCAATTCCATGAACATCATCGCCAGCCTGATCCATGTCGATCCGGACAAGGCCGAAACGGCCGTCGAGGACCTGTCCGAGCTGTTCCGGGCCAGTCTCAAGGCCGAGGGCGAGGTGACGCTGGACGAGGAGCTGATGCTCTGCCAGCACTACATCAACATCGAGAAGCTGCGACTGGGTGAGCGCCTGCGGGTGGAGTGGAAGTTCGGCAACCTGCCGCAGGGCCTGCGCATTCCGGCACTTACCTTGCAGCCGTTGATGGAAAATGCCATTTATCACGGCGTGGAACCGCGCTTTGAGCCGAGCGATGTGCGCATTGCCATTGATTACGATGGCCAGGAGTTGCGGGTGGTGATCACCAACCCGGTGGCGCCCCCGTTGCCGCATTCACGCGGCAACCGCATGGCGGTGGATAATATCCGCCAGCGCCTGCAGGCCCATTACGGTGAGGCGGCCAAGCTCACCACGCATGCTGATGAAAACATTCATACCACGTATCTTTCCTATCCCCTGCAGATCGGCAAGCTGCAGGTGGATGCTCCGATAGAAGAAAAAGAGGCAAGGAGTCAGACATGAAGGTGCTGATCTGCGACGACGAAGCGCTGGCGCGGGAACGTCTGGCGCGCTTCCTGAAAGACATGGACGGTTACGAGATCGTTGGCGAGGCCGAGAACGGGCGTGATGCGCTCACCCAGGCCGAGGCTACCGCTCCCGATATCGTGCTGCTGGATTTGCGTATGCCGGTCATGGACGGTATGGCCTGTGCCGAGCGTCTGGCCCAGCTGCCCGAGCCGCCGGCGGTCATTTTTTGCACCGCGTACGACGAGCACGCGCTGGCGGCCTTTCAGGTGCAGGCCGTGGGCTACCTGCTCAAGCCGGTGCGCCGCGAGCAGCTGACCGAGGCGCTGGCGCGTGCTGCCCGCGTCAACCGCGCCCAGCTGGAGGCGGTGCGGCAGGGCGGTGAGCATAACCATGGCGGTCGCAGCCATATCACGGCCAAGACCCATCGCGGTATCGAGCTGATCCCGATTGATGATGTGCGGTATTTCCTGGCTGACCAGAAATACGTGACCGTGCGTCACGGCAAGGGCGAGGTTCTCATCGACGAAACCCTGAAGGATCTGGAAAACGAGTTTGGCGCGCGCTTTATCCGCATCCACCGCAACGCCTTGCTGGCACTGGAGTTTCTGGACGGCCTTGAGCTGGTCTCGCCCGGGCAGTACCAGGTGCGCATGAAGGGGATTGAGGAGCGTCTGGTGGTGAGCCGGCGGCACCTGCCGGAACTGCGCGAGACCATGCTCAAGCTGTAGGCCACAGGCGGCGCGGCGGGCGATTCCACCGCCGCAGCCATTGCCAAGCCACGCACCTTCCCCTAGAGTCGTGCCCGAGCCAGCTGCCCTGATCCGGCGGCCGAAACAGCTGCAACATAAAAACAAGGAGCTCCCATGAAGCGTTTTCTCGCGGCCAGTGCCCTGGTCATTGCCCTGTCCGGCTGTGCAACTGCGGTTGCTCCGGTGAACGGTTTACTCTATTCCAATGTCAGCGCTCCCCTGATGGTGACCGGCTCTGCCGACAAGCCCACCAAGGTTGGCCGCTCCTATGCCCGTTCTTTCTTTGGTCTGTACGCCACCGGCGACGCCAGCATCGAGACCGCAGCCAAGAATGGCGGCATCACCAAGATTCACCACGTCGACCACGAAAGCCAGGTCATCCTGGGTGTGCTTGCGGACTACACTACGATCGTCTACGGCAACTGATCGCAGCGGCCCCGCTGCCAGCGCCAGGGTTGATCCCGAAAAAGCACCGTCCGCGAGGGCTGGTGCTTTTTTGTTTTTGACCCTCCGGGGGGAGGGGGATGTCCTGCCTGCGCAATGCACGCCCCATGCAATAACACCGTCCGAATTCAGTTAAACTCCCGCCAATCATCACCGCTCAACAGCGCACACTCATGACCAGTCTCCTTCGCATCGCCACCCGCAAATCCCCCCTCGCCATGTGGCAGGCCGAGTTCGTCCGCAGTGAACTGCAGCGACTGCATCCCGGCCTTGCGGTCGAGCTCGTCACCTTCACCACGCAGGGCGACAAGATTCTCGACACCCCGCTGGCCAAGATTGGCGGCAAGGGCCTGTTCGTGAAGGAGCTGGAGGTTGCCCTGCTGGATGGTCGTGCCGATATTGCCGTGCATTCCATGAAGGATGTACCGATGGAGTTTCCCGAGGGTCTGGGCCTTATTGCGATCGGTGAGCGCGAAGACCCGCGTGATGCCTTTGTCTCGAACCACCATGTCTCGATTGATGCCTTGCCGGCAGGTGCCGTGGTGGGCACCTCCAGCCTGCGCCGCCAGTGCCAGTTGCGCCACCGTCGTCCCGATCTGGTCATCAGGGACCTGCGTGGCAACGTCAACACCCGTCTGGCCAGGCTGGATACCGGTGAGTACGACGCCGTGATCCTGGCCAGTGCCGGCCTCAAGCG
>JBASJP010000413.1:0-3754 GCA_049655345.1 Moraxellaceae bacterium | reverse complement strand
ACGCTTGCCGGCCTTTTCGACGACTTTGCCGATACTGATGCGCCCGAGAATGGGCGGGGTGATCGCGAGCCCTTTAATCATGGTGATTCGTCTCCGTGGCGTTGTGCTGAATGATCTGGTTGGCGGTATGCCGGGCGGTCTGGCCCGTCTGCCAGGCCTTGGTCACGAGCAGGCGCTGCGCATCCAGGATGCCCTGAGCATCGCTGCGGCAGACCTCCAGTTCGTGTTCGAGGAGGGAAGTGATGTCTTCCTCCCATTGCAGGAATTGCAGGAGTGGTTGCATGGGGGTGTTCCTTGGATGGAGTAATCCCGGGCAGCCGGTGAGAGCTGCCGAGGTGGGGGTCAGGTCGAGATGACAAAGCGGCGGACGCCGGGACGGATAAGCGGGTAGGCTTCGATTAGCTCCGGCCGCTCCCGGGCGAGCAGCGCCAGATCCACGGACCGGACATCCTTGGTCCGCTTCCACGTAATCTCGCCATCCATAAAGCAGGCGCGGCTGGCATCACCCATGCGCTGCTGCAGGGACTGCTTCAGCAGGGCCTCCTGCTTTTCCTTGTCGGCAAGCTCGGCACGCAGGGCGACGAGGCGGGTAAAGGCCTCGGTCATGGCCGGATCTTCACTGAGGTCAATCGATGTGCCGAGATCCCGGGGATAGAGAGCCTGTAGTGCCTGTGCTGCCGAGTCCGAACCATCCGCCGGCGGCGGGGTGTCAGTCTCGACGTAATGCCAGAAGCGGCGCTCCAGCTCGATCAGATGGGCAATCAGCTCGTCGTCGCGCTCGATGCGGTGAATGCGGGCTTCCTGCCCGCCGAGCACCACGCACACATCTGCCGCTTGCCGACCGGTCACAGCTAACTGGTGCTGTACCTGCACCTGCACATACTCCGGCACTCCATCCTTCCAGAGGCGCGTTCCAAAGCCACCGGAGGTTTTGCATTCCAGAATCTGCACGTCGGGGGCGCCGACGATCTCCCGGTCAATGTTGGCCAGCATCCAGGGGTGTTCCGGATGCTGCAGCACGGCGTTCACTTTCCGGACGCGGTGGCCGGTGTGGCGCGTGTAGTACTCGGCCACGAACGGCTCCAGCAGCGTGCCCCAGTAGGTGGGGTGGCTGTCGTCGGTCGGGTCGATCTTGGGAAGGTCGGCGTCCCGCCCGGTTTTGATGAGCCAGAGCTCCAGCATGGAGTGGTAGGGGTTGAGGCCGACAGCGGCGGCGGCATCGCTGCTGCCAATGCCGTTCTTGCGGACGCGTAACCAGTCCTCGCGACCCATGCCCTTGGTGGACACGAGACGCAGCGGCTGGCGGGAGGGTGAGGGTTTGGGGGATGCACCCATGGTGGTTTCTCCTGAAGGCAAAAAACAAAGCGCCCGGCAGGAAGACCTGCCGGGCGCATATGTCGTTTAGGGTGATGTGAAGAGGTGGGCGATCAGCTCGCCTTGCTCATGGGGACGACGACAAGTGGCTTCTCGCCAAAAAAGGCATCGATCAGCCGGGCGATTTCCGTCGCAACCGCTTCCTTGGTTGGAAGCTTGCCCTGATGGCTCAGCAAGTAGTCCGCGAAGTACTCGCCCAAAGGAGAGACAACTTCGTACTCGAATACCCCGGGAAAATCCGTGTCCTCGGCTTCCCACTTGTGCGAGATCTGTTCCCAGAGCTCCGGCAGGTGCAGGGTGGTCGCAATCACGAGCTCAATACAGCCTTGGCCCCAGGCATCCAGAACGGCCTGGACGCGCTGGTGATCGGGGATATGGGCCAGCAAGCCCTCATACAGGAATGCCCCCCAGATCGCCGCCACCTCAATCGGGAGCGGGATGCCGGGCGGCGTTTTCGGTGCAGCAGACATCATGGTGTTCTCCTTGAAATGCAAAGCCCGCCAGAAGGCGGGCTGTATGCGGTTGGATCGTCTGAGGTGGAGTTACTGTTGGAGCAGAGTCACTCCGTCAGCGTGGTGTGGAACTGCTCGGTGTGGATGGCGTCGTGGTCCAGCGTTGCCTGGTTGGATGCCACGTCGATTCGCATCACCCCGTGCCCGCCATCGCCCCGTTGCCAGTGGCCATGCTCCAGGCTGGCCCAGTGCAGGACAAAGCGCTGCAGCCCTTCAGCAAGCCCGACTTCATCATCCATTAGGGCGACGGGCACTTGACCGGCATCGGCAGCAGCTCTCTGAAGTACGACGCGGGTTGCAAGGGTTGAAGTACCGCGAGGGGTCACGTTCACTTGGCAAGGTTGGCAACGCCCTCTCGCTCCCGCATACCGGACCTCCACGAGGGAGATCTGCAATGAGCGTAGGGAGCGCATCAGGACAGTCAGGTTGTGCCGGAGCAGTACAACGTCGGGAGCATCACGGTTCAGTGGCATGGACGGTCCTCACGCCAGCGCGAGGGCCTGTTCCAGCGCCTTCTGCTTGAGGGATGCCCCCTGACCAAACCAGGCTGAGTCCAGACGATGGTCCGTACTGCGTGCGCGGCGCTCGTGATCCACGAACTCCGTGACCGCATTCAGCAGGCCATATGCTGTCGCCCTGGCAGACGGCAGCTCTGCCCCACGACCAGCACCCTCGTACAGCGAGAGCGCCTTGGCTATGGCCCGGTCGCTGGTGACACCCGGCCCCTTGTGCGAGAACTCCGTGAAGACATTCAGGAAGTAGCGCTGCACTTCCGAGTGCTTCATCTTTCGTTCGCTAAGCGCCTTCATGCGGTACATGAAGTCATCCCAGGTCGACACTGAAATGCCGAGCTGTTGCTTCACGGCCTTGGGATCAAAGGTGGTGCTGTGCGGCACTTTTACTGCTCCGTTATTGGACCCAAGGGCAATGGCCAAGGTGTTATTGCAGACCACGCGTATGTTGGTGAACTGCGCCGTGGTAGCGAGCGTACCGTCACACCCTGTCGCTAACAGCACATAGCCATGACTGACATCCTTTCCCTTGAGCGATCCTGTCTGGCCCGTCCGGGCGAGAGCCCAGAACTTGCGACCGCCTTTGAGCACGCCCGCTGTCTCCAACTCGAAGCCGGAGACTTCGGTGAGGTCGCGGTAGAACTCCAGGATCTCGCGGGGCTGCACGACCTTGTAACGGGCGCTGACCACGGAGAGCGGGGCATGGGTATCCGAGCGGAACAGCACCTTGCTGTCTTCGAAGGACATGATGGCGCCAAGGTTGCCAGCAGACTCGGTGACATAGCGGACCGGGGTCTCGCGAATGTCCCAGTCCATGCCGGCCTGCTTGGCCCAGACCTGCAGTGGTTGATGAGTGGTGAGTTGGTTGCCCAGGCCGTGCCACGGGGTGGCGCCGACATAGGCCATGGTTTCGACGAGATGAGCCATGAGAGTGTCCTTTGAAAATGAGAGGAAGAAGGTGAGGCGAATGTCGTGCCGTGAAGGAAAAAGAGCAGAGCGACGGTGGGGGATCAGGATTCGCCGGTGAATTCCTGACGGCAGCGAAGGCACTGGTAGTCATTGAAGATGTGTTTATCAATAGCATCGCCAACAGCTGCACCAGTAGCACAGCCAGCAGCAGCGCCGACGAGCCCGCCGAGAATGGCCCCAGCCAAGGTGCCGGCCGGCCCGACAATGGAGCCGACTACAGCGCCGAGACGAGCGCCGACCATGGCCTCGGTGGCACCACCGGCAGCCCCGGCCAAGGCGCCAAGCGCGCCGCCGACCTTGCGGCCGTAGTGTTTGCAGAAGACGGCGTCAGAGCCGCAAAACGGACAATGCATGTGAAATCTCCAGTTTGAGGGCATAAAAAAGCCC
>JBASJP010000412.1:0-7171 GCA_049655345.1 Moraxellaceae bacterium | reverse complement strand
GTCAAAAGGAAAATGTCGCAATGAAAATCGAAACACTGGCCGTACATGCCGGCTACTCGCCTGATCCCACCACCAAATCCGTGGCGGTGCCGATTTACCAGACGGTGGCTTACGCCTTCGACAGTGCACAGCATGGCGCCGACCTGTTCGATCTGAAAGTCGCGGGCAATATCTACACCCGCATCACCAATCCCACCAATGACGTGCTGGAAAAGCGGCTGGCCGCCCTGCACGGTGGCATTGCGGCGCTGGCCCTGGCCTCCGGTCAGGCCGCCATTACCTATGCCATTCAGACCATCGCCGAAGCTGGCGACAATATCGTGGCGTCATCCACACTCTATGGCGGCACCTACAATCTGTTTGCCCACACTTTTCCGCAATTCGGCATTGAAACCCGCTTTGCCGATTACAAGGATCCGTCCTCGTTCGCCCGGCTGATCGATGACAAGACCAAGGCGGTTTACATCGAGACCATCGGCAATCCGCTGGGCAATATTGCGGATATCGAGGCGCTGGCAAAGGTTGCGCATGAGCATGGCGTACCGCTGATTGTCGATAACACCGTGGCCTCGCCTTACCTCACTCGCCCCATCGAGCATGGTGCGGACATTGTGGTGGAGTCGCTTACCAAGTATCTCGGTGGCCATGGCAACTCCATTGGTGGAGCGATCATTGATTCCGGCAAATTTGACTGGAAGGCAAATGCCAAACGTTTCCGTCGCCTGAACGAGCCGGATGTGTCCTATCACGGCGTGGTCTACACCGATGCACTGGGCCCTGCCGCCTATATCGGTCGTGCCCGCGTGGTACCGCTGCGCAACATGGGCGCCTGCCTTGCGCCGATCAATTCCTTCCTGATCCTGCAGGGCATCGAGACACTGGCGCTGCGCATGGACCGCATTGTCGAGAATACGCAAAAGGTGGCGCAGGCACTTCGCCAGCATCCGGATGTGACCTGGGTGAATTACGCCGGCCTGCCGGATCATCCGGAGCATGCGCTGGCAAAGAAATACGTGCGTGGCAGCGGCTCGGGCCTGCTGACCTTCGGCCTGAAAGGCGGCCGTGCCGCTGGCGAGAAATTCCTCGATGCGCTGCAGTTGTTCACGCGTCTGGTGAATATTGGTGACGTGCGCTCACTCGCCACGCACCCTGCTTCTACCACACATCGCCAGCTGTCCCCGGCCGAACTGGAGAAGGCCGGCGTGAAGGAAGAGACCGTGCGTTTGTGCGTGGGTATCGAGCATATCGACGACATTCTCGCCGATCTCAACCAGGCACTGGTCGCCAGCCAGAAATAAGCATTTTTCAGGCAATAAAAAACCCGCCGGAAGGCGGGTTTTTTATTGGTTCACAAGGCGATCAGCCGCGGCTGTTGCGCTTGCGCTCGCTTTCGGTGAGGAAGCGCTTGCGCAGGCGGATGGTCTGCGGCGTCACTTCAACCAGTTCGTCGTCTTCTACGAATTCCAGCGCCTGTTCCAGCGTCATCTTGATGTGCGGGATCAGGGTCAGGGCTTCGTCAGTGCCGGAGGCGCGCACGTTGGTAAGCTGCTTGGCCTTGGTGGGGTTAACCACCATGTCGTCGCCACGCGAGTTCTGGCCAACGATCATGCCTTCGTACACTTCAGTCTGTGGGCCAACAAAGAGACGGCCGCGATCCTGCAGGTAGAACAGGCCATAACCGAGCGTGGTGCCCTGTGTCATGGAGACCAGCACGCCGTTGCTGCGCTTGCCCATGCTGGTGGACTTCACCGGACCGTAGTGCGAGAAGCTGGCAGTCATGATGCCGGTGCCGGAGGTCAGGGTCAGGAACAGGGAACGGAAGCCGATCAGGCCGCGTGACGGTACAGTTGCTTCGATACGGGTGCGGCCCTTGCCGTCGAGGATCATGTTGGTCATTTCACCCTTGCGGTGACCAAGCTGCTCCATCACGGAACCCTGATGCTGATCTTCGATATCGAAAATCACGTCTTCAAACGGCTCCATCTTCACGCCATCAACTTCTTTCATGATGACTTCGGGGCGCGACACGCCCATTTCGAAGCCTTCACGACGCATGCCTTCGATCAACACGGACAGATGGAGCTCGCCACGGCCGGAAACCTTGAACTTGTCCGGGGAATCTGTCGGCTCAACGCGCAGGGCGACGTTGTGGATCAGTTCCTTGTCCAGACGGTCCTTGATGTTACGGGTGGTCACGTACTTGCCTTCGCGGCCGGCGAACGGCGAGTTGTTCACCTGGAAGGTCATGCTCACGGTGGGCTCATCAACCGACAGCGGCTTCATGGCCTCTACCTGCTGCGGATCGCAGATGGTGTCGGAGATCTGCAGGCCTTCCATGCCGGTCACGCAAACGATGTCGCCTGCTTCGGCTTCCGGCACTTCGATACGGGTCAGGCCGTGGTAGCCCATGATCTGCAGGATGCGACCGTTACGCTTCTTGCCTTCGCGGTCGATGATGGTGACGTTGGTGTTGGTCTTGACGCGGCCACGGGCAATACGGCCGATACCGATAACGCCGACGTAGCTGTTGTAGTCCAGCGAGGAAATCTGCATCTGGAAGGGGCCGTCCTTGTCCACCACCGGCTCGGCAACGCGATCAACGATGGTTTCAAACAGCGGGGTCATGTCCGGGGCCAGCTTGCCCAGTTCCAGACCGGCAATGCCGTTCAGGCCGGAACCATAGACAATCGGGAAGTCCAGCTGTTCATCGGTGGCACCAAGCTTGTCGAACAGGTCGAACACCTGATCCACGACCCAGTCCGGACGCGCGCTGGGACGGTCAACCTTGTTGATCACAACGATGGGCTTGAGGCCCTGGGCAAACGCCTTCATGGTCACGAAGCGGGTCTGCGGCATGGGGCCGTCAACAGCGTCGACCAGCAGCAGCACGGAATCGACCATGGACAGCACGCGCTCCACTTCGCCACCAAAGTCGGCGTGGCCGGGGGTATCGACGATGTTGATGCGGAAATCGTTGCCGGTACGCTTGTCGTGCCAGGTGATGGCGGTGTTCTTGGCCAGAATCGTGATGCCGCGTTCCTTTTCCTGGTCATTCGAGTCCATCACGCGTTCGATTTCGCCCGAGCGCTCGCCGAGGGTGCCGGACTGCTGCAGAAGCTTGTCGACGAGGGTGGTCTTGCCATGGTCAACGTGGGCGATAATGGCAATGTTGCGGATGTTCTGGATGGACACAATGACACCGGTGGCTGGTCAAAATTTGGGCGCGGAGTATACCCCAGACCGGGCCTTGTCCAGAAGAGAAATACACGTTTTCTGTCAGACAGTCGCTTGAGTGCGCTTTATTGGTGCGATTTGTGCGGAGGATGCTGCAAAAACAAAGGCCACCCTAAGGTGGCCTTTGTTCAGGTCAGGAAGTGAAACTTACTTCCTGGTCTTCTTCATGACCTTCTTGGCTTCACCGGTCACCACAGCGATCACGCGGCGGTTCTGGGTACGGCCTTCGGCGGTCTTGTTGTCAGCGATAGGCTGGCTGGAACCGTAACCCTTGGCAGTGATGTGGTCGCCGGCGACGCCAAACTCGTTAACGAGTACGGCACGGACGGCATCAGCACGCTGCTGGGACAGGGCATTGTTGGCAGCAGCACGGCCGCTGGAGTCGGTGTGGCCCTGGATTTCCATGTAAGCAGACGGATACTGCTTCATGACGGCGGCAGCCTTCTCGATCTCGCCCTTGTACTCGTCCTTCACGATGGCCTTGCCGGAATCGAAGTTGACCTTCAGTTCCAGGCTGATGGCTTCGGACAGGATCTTGTCGCAGCCCGTTTCGTCAACCACAACGGCTTCGGCAGTCGTTGGGCATTTGTCGAGGTAATCAGCCACGGCATCCTTGTCGCCATCCAGCGGGCAGCCATCGGCATCAACCTGCACGCCGGCAGGGGTGTCGGCGCACTTGTCGGCATCATCGGCTACGCCGTCCTGGTCAGCGTCAGCGACGGTGGCAACTGCAGCTACGGCAGCCACTTCTTCAACCGGAGGCTGTTCCGGCTCTGGCTGCGGCTCTGCAGTGGCTTCACTGGCCTTGGTGCCTGGCGAGAACTCGAGGCCGAGCATGGCCACGGCATCATTCAGGTCTTCATCGCTGTTGAAAACTTCGCGGGCTTCCATGCGCAGGGCCACCGTGTCGGTGAAGCGGTAGAAAGCGCCAAGACCGGCATTGACGATAGTGTCAGTGATGGTCTCCGAGTTGTCCGGCTTGAGGCGGCCCTGGCCGGCACCGAGCAGCACATACGGGGAGAACTTGCTGTCGGCGTTGAAGGTGTAATAGCCGTCAATGCTCATGCGGTCGGCACGAATGTCGCCATTGTTGGCTTCCAGTTCGGTTTCGGTACGGGCGAAGTGGGCTTCCAGGCCAATGGCTGGAGTGAAGCGATAGCCCAGCGACAGGCCGTAGCCTTCCTTGTCTTCAATATCGGGAGCGATGGCGCTGCCAGAGATCTGCTCAACCGTTTGTGCATCAAACGACTGGTAGGTGGCAAACGGTGTGAAAGTGATTTCTGCCTGGGACACAGCGGCCATGGGGGCCAGCAGCACGGCAAGTGCAAGACGGTTGAGCTTCATGGTGGGGTTTCCTCCCGAGAGATTTCTGAGTAATCCAGACAAGTGTAGGCGCTGCCTCAAGACCCGCAAGTGATACGGGTCAATCAATGACAATCAGGGCGTGCGGTACCCCGTCCGGAGACGAGTCAACTTAAGCGCAGCGGGCCACCCGGTCAAGCGCTGAATTGTGTTGGGCCTGTGGTTAAGTCATTGTCTTTAATATGGATTGGGGGTGGCGGCCAGCACTGTTACACTTGCCGGCCGAGGAGAGGCTTCATGACTGACTTTATCCAGCGATTCCATTTCAGCGACAGCCCGGTGCGTGGCGAGGTTGTACAACTGGCCGAGACGGTGACGGCCGTGCTGGATCGTCACGCCTATCCCGAGCGGGTGCAGTCACTGCTGGGCGAAGCGGCAGCGGCAGCGGTGCTGCTGGCCTCTACGCTGAAATTTGAAGGATCTCTGATACTGCAGGTGCGCGGCGATGGTCCGCTGGAGACCCTGATGGTGGAGTGCAATCACCGCCTGGAAGTGCGCGCGATTGCACAGGTGAGTGACAGCTGGAGTGAGCAGGCAGAGCATTTGTCGTTGTCGGCGCTGTTCGGCAACGGCCAGCTGGCCATCACCATCGATCCCGAGAAGGGCGAGCGGTATCAGGGAATTGTGCCGCTGGATGCGCCAACGCTGGCTGGTTGTCTTGAGCATTATTTTGACCAGTCCGAGCAGTTGCCCACGCGTATCTGGCTGGTTGCTGGCGACGATGCGGCAGCCGGAATGCTGTTACAGGTATTGCCCGGGCATGACGAAGGTGATGATGCGGACATCTGGCCGCGACTGCAGCAACTGACCGACACGGTAAAGCCGGATGAACTGCTGGACCTGCCGGTGAACGAATTGCTCTATCGCCTTTATAACGAAGAGCAGGTGGAGCTGCATGAGGCAAATGATGTCTGCTTTCGCTGCAATTGCTCGCGTGAGCGTACGGAGCGGGTGCTGGTGTCACTCGGTGAGGCCGAGCTGAACGATATTCTGGCGGAGCAGGGCGTGATTGATATCACCTGCCAGTTCTGCAACCAGCAATACAGCTTTGATGCGATTGATGTGGCGCAGATGATGCGTGGCGGTGCGGGCAGTTCGGGCCGCCTGCATTGATCAGTTGTAATTTTCTGGCATAAAAAAACCGGCATCGTGTGCCGGTTTTTTTATGGGATCAGGCCCGGCCCGGGCGCCGGTTGGTGGGCAGGGTAATGATGACCTCCAGTCCGCCTTCCGGGTGGTTGTGAATATCCAGCAGGCCGTTATGCATGCGCACGATGCGGGCCACGATGGCAAGACCGAGTCCCGACCCTTGCGTAGTGCGTGCAGTTTCTCCGCGCACGAACGGTTGCAGCAGGTTGGGCAGGTCGGCTTCATTGATGCCGGGGCCATGATCGCGCACGGTGAGGATGACGGATTTGTCACCGGCGCTGGTGCGGATATGCAGCGGCGATTTGCTGTAATGCAGGGCGTTGCTGATCAGGTTGTCCAGCATGCGCTTGAGTGACAGGCGCTTCATGAAAATGTTCGGCACCTGACCCGGCACAAAATCGATTTCGCCCTGGTGTGAAAACTGCGCCACCATCTCCGACACCAGCATGTCAAGGCAGGCCTCTTCCACTTCTTCATCAGAACCGTCGCGCATGTAGGCGATGAACTGGTCGATGATGGCATCCATGTCGTGGATATCCAGCACCATGCCGTCGGCGAGATCCTTTTCCTTCATCATCTCGGCAGTAAGGCGCAGGCGGGTAAGCGGTGTGCGCAGGTCGTGGGAAATGCCGGCCAGCATGAAGGCGCGATCTTTTGCGGCTTGCTGGATTTCACGTGTCATCTGGTTGAAGGCCCGGTTCACGGCGCGAATTTCCATCGGGCCGCTCTGGGTTTCCAGCATGGTGGAGTGCTGGCCCTTGCCAACGCGCAGGGCGGCAAGCTGCAGTCGCTTGAGTGGCCGGTTGAGCTGGCGCACCAGAATGACAATGGCGGCGAGGGCGAGCAGTGGCACGCCGACAATCCAGGCAATGATGATCCATGGGTTGTATTGGGCGAAAAACAGCAGCGGCTCGCGCACCCACACATCCTTCATGGACGGCACATAAATCCAGAACACGGGCTTGGGCTTGAACTTGAAGTACACCTCGATGGGTTCGTTCAGTTCCTGGCTTAGCTGGCGTTCGATGATGGTGGTGAAGATTTCCACAAACGGTTTGTCGACGACGCGAGGAAACTCTGATTGTTCGCGCACTATCTCGATGCCGGTGGCCTTCTTGACCCAGGCGTGCATTTCCAGTGATTGCGCGTCAGTGGCGGCTTTTTTCTCGGCCTCGCGCAGCAGGTCGATGTGCACGGCAGCGTAGTGCGCATGCTGGCGCAGCTCCGGCAGGTAGAGATTGGTCCAGAAAAAGGCAATGGACAGGTACTGGGTAACGATCAGCACGATGCCGATAAGCAGGGTGGTGCGCCACACGGTGGAGCGGGGCTTGAGGCGGCCGAACAGTTTGTTGAGACGGATCACATCGGGACTCGGTAAGCAGACATTAAAAACAGGTCAGGCGGCGCCATCGGGCACAAAGACATA
>JBASJP010000411.1:0-7553 GCA_049655345.1 Moraxellaceae bacterium | reverse complement strand
TGTACAAGAAGCCTTAAGGAGCGATAGCGATGAACGAGTCTGTCGTCCAGGCTGCCACGCAGGCAGCCAATGTCGTGCAGCATGCTGCCGGCGTACCCTTTGTCAGTGTTTTCACCGTGTTTGTGCTCGCGATTTTCGTGGGCTACTACGTGGTGTGGAGCGTGACACCTGCCCTGCACACACCGCTGATGGCGGTGACCAATGCGCTGTCCGGCATCATCGTTGTGGGCGCCATGCTGCAGGCCGTAACCTTTGATGGTCAGTTGACGGCAACTACTTATCTCGGTGCCGTCGCCGTGTTCTTTGCATGCATCAACATCTTCGGTGGCTTTGCGGTGACCGGACGTATGTTGGACATGTTCAAGAAAAAGAAGAAGTAAGGAGCCGACAATATGGAAAACCTCGCGCAATACGCGGACTGGGCTTATCTGATTGGCGCCATCCTCTTCATCCTTGCCCTGCGTGGCTTGTCTTCGCCGGCTTCGGCCATCATGGGTAATCGCTACGGCATGATCGGCATGGGTCTGGCTGTCGCTGCGACCTTTGTGGTTGTCGGCAGCCTGCATGGCGGCGCCGTTGCACTCAAGCCGGCCTACGCCTTGATTCTCGGCGCCATGGTGCTGGGTGCGGTTATCGGTATCTATCGCGCCAAGACCGTGCCGATGACGCAGATGCCGGAAACTGTGGCCATGATGCATTCGCTGGTGGGTCTCTCCGCCGTGCTGATTGCCATTGCTGCCGTGCTGAATCCGTCCAGCCATCATGATGCGATTCACCGCTTTGAGCTCTTCGTAGGCTGCTTCATCGGCGCCATCACTTTCTCGGCTTCTGTGTTTGCCTATGGCAAGCTGGCCGCGAAGAAGTGGGCCAAGTCCATGAAAGGCGGCTGGGTCAAGCCTGTGCAGATCCTGCTGGCTCTCGGCATGCTGGGCTTCGGTGCCGGTTACTTCTTCACCGAAAGCATGAACTACTTCTACGCCATGACCGCCTGTGCGCTGGTATTGGGTTATTTCTGGATCGGCCCCATTGGCGGTGGCGACATGCCCGTCGTGGTGTCCCTGCTGAACTCCTTCTCGGGTTGGGCGGCGGCCGGTATCGGCTTTACCCTTAATAACTCCATGCTGATTATTGCAGGTTCCCTGGTGGGTTCTTCCGGCGCGATTCTGTCGTATGTGATGTGTCGTGCCATGAACCGTTCACTGTTCAATGTGCTCTTTGGTGGTTTTGGCGCTACGGCTGCCGGACCTGCTGCTGCCGGTGATGGCAAGGAAAAGAACTACCGTGCCGGTTCACCGGAAGATGCGGCCTTCATGATGAGCAATGCCGACTCTGTCGTGATCGTACCTGGTTACGGTCTGGCCCAGGCCCGTGCACAGAATGCCGTGAAAGAGCTTGGCGATCTGCTCAAGGAAAAGGGCGTGAAGGTGAGCTATGCCATTCACCCGGTGGCGGGTCGTATGCCTGGTCACATGAACGTGTTGTTGGCCGAAGCCGATGTGCCCTATGAAGATGTGAAGGAAATGGATGAAATCAACTCTGATTTTGCCGCGACTGACGTGGTCCTCATCATCGGCGCCAATGACGTGGTTAACCCTGCCGCAAAGAACGATCCAAGCTCGCCTATTTACGGCATGCCGATCCTCGAGGCCCAGCGTGCCCGTACCGTGATGGTGATCAAGCGTTCGATGAACCCGGGTTATGCCGGTCTCGACAACGACATCTTCTACATGGACAAGACCATGATGATTTTTGGTGATGCCAAGAAGGTTGCCGAAGATATCCTCAAGGGTCTGAGTGGTGGCGGTCACTGATCGCTGCTGATTTACAAAAAGGCGCCCCCGGGCGCCTTTTTGTTATCCGGATTTTTTACTTGGCAGCCAGCAGGGTCAGGCAGAGAATCATAAGCCTGTGTTTTTCACCCCAAAAAATTCTCTATGGAGCAATGATCATGACTTTTTCCATTTACGAGGCTTCTGTCCCGGTTTTTCGCCAGATGCTTGGCAGCCTGTCCAGTTTGCTGCACAAGGCAGAGGCTCATGCCAAGGCCAATTGCATGGATGTGAATGAACTGCTTGAAGCCTCCCTGGCACCGGACATGTTTTCGTTCACCCGCCAGATCCAGATTGCCTGTGACCATGCCAAGGGCTGTGCTGCCAGGCTGGCTGGAGTTGATAACCCGAAGTTCGAAGACACGGAAAAGACCGTTGCCGAACTGCAGGAACGTATCCGCAAGACACTGGAGTTTGTGAACAGCGTGAAACCGGACCAGTTTGCCGGTGCGGAAGACCGCGATATCCAGCTGGTATTTCCATGGGCAACGTATGACTTCAAGGGCAGCCGTTATCTGACCTACTGGGCGCTCCCCAACTTCTTTTTTCATGCCACGACAGCCTATGACCTGTTGCGCCACAAGGGCGTGCCTGTTGGCAAGGCCGACTTTCTGGGGCAATAAGATCAACATGCATCAACCTGACATACATTGGGCTGACATGAGTCATGGCGACCCGCTTGATTAGGGTCCACAATGAGCCATCAACTTGCAGGAGGTTTTATGAGTACTGAAGCTCGCGACATCTTGTTGCGCATGAAGTCGGAGTACGAACGCCGTATTGCCGGAATACGTGCAGACCTGGAACACAAGAATGCTCCGGTGGAAGCTGATTTTGCCGAGCAGGTGACCCAGCGTGAGAATGATGATGTCCTGACCAGTCTTCAGGCCGAGGCTGAGGCCGAGTTGGCAAAAGTTATGGCAGCCTTGGTGCGTGTGGATCGTAACGCCTACGGGGTGTGCGTGAAGTGTGGAGCGCATGTGGCACCAGAGCGGCTGAAGGCTCTGCCGCAGGCTGACATCTGTCAGGATTGTGCAGGCATTTGAGTATCTTATGACATGAAAAAGGCGCCTGAAGGCGCCTTTTTCATGTCATGAAGATTTACTTCACCTTCATCCCGGCACTGGCACCATCATCCGGCGACAGGATGAAAATATCCGAGCCACCAGGACCGGCGGCCAGCACCATTCCCTCGGACATACCGAACTTCATCTTGCGTGGAGCCAGATTGGCAACCATCACCGTCAGGCGCCCGATCAGCTTCTCAGGTTCAGGATAAGCGCTCTTGATGCCGGCAAAGACATTACGTGTCTTCTCCTCACCAATATCCAGTGTCAGTTGCAGCAGCTTGTCGGCACCGTCCACATGCTGGGCGTTGACGATGCGGGCCACACGCAGATCAACTTTCATGAAGTCATCAATGCTGATTTCAGTTGTCTGCTCTGGTTCGGCTGGCTTTGCTACAGCGACGGGGGCGCCAGTCGGGGTTGCCACCAGGTTTTCCTTTGAAGCGTCGACCATGGCGTCCACCTTTTCCTTTTCGATACGGGTCATCAGGGGCTGGAAGGCATTGATGGTGTGATCCACCAGCAGTTGTTCCCGCGACTCCCACTCAAAGCCACTGATGTTCAGGAAGCTGGCGCTGGCTGCACTGGTTGCAGGAAGGATTGGCGACAGATAGACCATAAGCTGGCGGAACAGGTTGATACCGACCGAGCAGACTTCCTGCACTTCTGCATCCTTGCCCTCCACCTTGGCCAGGGCCCAGGGCTTCTTTTCATCAATGTACTGATTGGCCCGGTCTGCCAGCGCCATGATCTCGCGAATGGCACGGCCGAAGTCGCGGTTCTCGTAATGCATGGCAATGCTTTCGCCGGCATCAATGAACTCGTTCAGCAGTACGGGCTCTGCGCAGCTGGCAGTGAGACGGCCCTCAAACTTCTTGTTGATGAATCCGGCACAACGGCTGGCAATATTGACCACCTTGCCCACCAGATCCGAATTCACGCGTGCGGTGAAATCATCAAGGCTCAGGTCAATGTCTTCCACTGTGCCGGAGAGCTTGGCCGCAAAGTAGTAGCGCAGGTATTCGGGATTCAGGCTGTCCAGATAGGTGCGTGCCTTGATGAAGGTGCCGCGTGACTTGGACATCTTCTGGCCATTCACGGTCAGGAAACCATGAGCGCAGATTGCCGTCGGTTTACGGAAGCCGGCACCTTCGAGCATGGCCGGCCAGAACAGGGCGTGGAAGTACACGATGTCCTTGCCGATAAAGTGGTAAAGCTCGGTGGTGCTGTCTTCTTTCCAGAATTCGTCAAAGCTCAATGCCGGATTCTTGCTGCACAGATTCTTGAAGCTGGCCATGTAGCCGATAGGGGCATCCAGCCAGACATAGAAGTACTTGCCGGGCGCATCGGGAATCTCGAAACCGAAGTAGGGTGCATCGCGGGAAATGTCCCAGTCGTTCAGGCCGGCCTCAAACCACTCATCCAGCTTGTTGGCAACTTCGGGCTGCAGGCGTCCTGATTTCTCGCGGTCCTGCAGGAAGGCGGCAAAGTCAGGCAGCTTGAAGAAGTAATGAATCGACTCCTTCTCCACCGGTGTGGCCCCGGAAATGGTGGAGTAGGGATTCTTCAGTTCGGTGGCCGCATAGGTGGCACCGCAGACTTCACAGGAGTCGCCGTACTGGTCCTTGGCGTTGCACTTCGGGCAGTCGCCCTTGATGAAACGGTCGGCCAGGAACATCTGCTTTTCCGGGTCGAACAACTGGCGGACCGGGCGTGTGGCGATATGGCCGCCGTCACGATTTTTCAGGTAGATGAACGATGAGAACTCGCGGTTTTCGTCGGAATGCGTCGAGTGGTAATTATCAAAACGGATCAGGAAATCGGCAAAGTCACGTTCGTGATCGGCCTTGACGTCGGCAATCTGCTGTTCCGGGGTCACACCATTCTGTTCCGCCTTGAGCATGATGGCGGTGCCATGCGCATCGTCGGCGCAGACGTAATGCACTTCATGACCCCGGGCACGCTGGAAGCGGACCCAGATGTCGGTCTGGATGTACTCAACGAGATGGCCCAGGTGAATGGGGCCATTGGCGTAGGGCAGGGCACTGGTGACAAGGATGCGCCGCTGGTTTGTCTGAAGTTGGCTCATGGCTCTGGCTAGGGGTCGTAACTGGAAAGGCCGTAATCATACCGGAAACAGGGTGTAATCAGGGGAAAAACCCGAATAACTGCATGGCTTTGGTGATCCTCATTTGCTGGCTCTGCCGCAGGTGTCCGGCTAGCATACGCTCCCGAATGATTCTCCTGTTTCCGGATGACTGCCGTGACCGATCTTGCTGCTGTAAAGGCTTCCCTTGGCTGTGTTCAGGACCCCCTGTTGCACCAGTCCCTGCTGGATCTGGGCTGGCTGGAAAAGGTGGTGTTGGACGGTGATACCGTGCTGGTGGATCTGGCGCCGACTTATGCTGGTGCGGCGGAGGAACTGCGTCCATTGCTGCTGGAGGCGCTTGCTGTGCTGGGTGTTGAGCAACTGGGCATGCGTGAGAGGGCGATGATTCCACGGGTAAAGCCGCAGGGCACGGTGCCGTCGCTGGAGCGGGTGAAGAACGTGATTGCGGTGTCGTCCGGCAAGGGCGGTGTGGGCAAGTCCACCACGGCGGTGAATCTGGCACTGGCGCTGGCGGCAGAGGGAGCAAAGGTCGGTATGCTGGATGCGGATATCTACGGGCCGAGTTTGCCAATGATGCTGGGGATTCCCACCGGCACCCGCCCGCAAGTAAAGGATGAAGCCTGGTTTGTACCGATCCAGGCGCATGGCATCGAGGCCATGTCCATCGGCTTTCTGCTGGATGGTGATAACTCCCCTGTGGTCTGGCGCGGCCCCAAGGCAACCGGTGCCTTGATGCAGTTGCTACAGCAGACGCTCTGGAGTGACCTGGATTTCCTCATTGTTGACATGCCTCCGGGAACGGGCGACATCGCCCTGACGCTGGCGCAGCGGGTGCCGGTAGCCGGTGCCGTGATTGTTACCACACCGCAGGACATTGCCCTGCTGGACGCCAAAAAGGGTGTGGAGATGTTCCGCAAGGTGGAGATTCCTGTGCTGGGCGTGGTGGAGAACATGTCCCTGCACATCTGTTCGAACTGCGGTCATGCCGAACCGATCTTTGGCAGCGGGGGCGGGGAGAGGATTGCGCGCGACTACCAGACGGAGTTACTGGGCCAGATGCCCCTGGATGCCCATATTCGTGAGCAGGCGGACAGTGGCAAGCCGACTGTAGTCGCAGCCCCCGATTCTGATCTGGCGGGCCGTTACCGGGCGATTGCCCGCAAGGTGGGGGCGGCAATAGCACAGGCCTCTCATCGTGACCCCAAGCGCATCAATATCATCTTCGAATAAGCGATGGTATGATCACAGCCCTTTATTTCCTTCCAACAACGTCAGGGAAACCCGGATGAGCATCAAGGCAGACAAGTGGATACGTCGCATGGCCGAACAGCACGGCATGATCGAGCCCTACGAGCCAGGTCAGGTGCGCGAGGTCAATGGCCAGAAGATTATTTCCTATGGCGTTTCCAGCTATGGCTACGATGTGCGCTGCTCTAATGAGTTCAAGGTGTTTACCAACGTTTACTCGGCGACGGTGGATCCCAAGGCCTTTGATGAAAAAAGCTTTGTCGATATCCAGTCTGATGTTTGCATCATTCCCCCGAATTCGTTTGCACTGGCCCGTACGGTGGAGTACTTCCGTATTCCACGCAGCGTGCTGACGATTTGCCTGGGCAAGTCCACCTACGCACGTTGCGGCATCATTGTTAATGTGACGCCGCTGGAGCCTGAGTGGGAGGGGCACGTGACACTGGAGTTCTCCAATACCACCAATCTGCCTGCCAAGATTTACGCCAATGAAGGCGTGGCCCAGATGCTGTTCTTTGAAAGCGATGAGATATGCGAGACCTCGTACAAGGATCGAGGTGGCAAGTATCAGGGTCAGAGGGGCGTTACGCTGCCTCGTACCTGATATTGGGACAATAAAAAACGGCCCGTAATGGGCCGTTTTTTATTGTGGAGTTTTTTACTGGACTGCAGTTGATGTGGGAGGCATCTCAGTCTGAGCAATGGCACCATTGAATGCACTGAGTTCAAGTACGAACATCGCACCATCATCATCCTGCACGACCTTGGCAGGAATGAAGTTCATGTCACGGGCCAGCCAGAAAGTCGTCTGGCGATCCGGGTCGTCATGCAGACGCTTGATGCGAACAGTGTTGAGCTTGCCGAAAGGGGTCGTGATCATTTCATCGCCCTCAATCTTGAACTTCTGCTCACGCAGGCGCTTTGGATCAGCCAGAAAGTAGGAGGCTGGCAGTTTGCCAAGATCGGCAATATCCCTGCGCATTTGTATTTCAAGATTGAGTGGGTCTACTGCCCCGGCACGCAGTACATACTGCCCTTTCTTGTCATCCCGCATTGTGGATGCTTGCCGGGTTTTCCAGTTGAAGCTCACTTCAGCATGCTTGCTGATGATGAGGACCTTGTGCCGGCGCTGATAGCGCAGGGGGCTGACGGTTTTGCCGTCAAAGTTGAAATCACTGGTCTCGGTGGCGGTTGCCATGGGGGTGGTGGCGGTGAACGTATACCGCCAGCTCTTACCGGATTTCTTTTCCAGAATGCGGGTGGCAGTCCCGGTCAGCGTGGTGTCCAGATTGAAGTGGT
>JBASJP010000410.1:0-9041 GCA_049655345.1 Moraxellaceae bacterium | reverse complement strand
CTGTAGTACTGCACATTGTTGACGTGTCCGTAGACATCATTGTCCATCCAGCGCGTGGCCAGTGGCATGAAATGAGGGTAGGCATCGCGCAAGGCACGAACAGCAGGCATGAAGGCTCTCTTTATTCCGTTTTAGTCGACGTTACGGGGCATGAGTTGCGAAGCATAAATTGCGCGGGCAGCATCCAGTGTCATGGTCCGGGGATTATTCACCAGCAGACGCTCGACCTTCATTGCATCTGCGGCCAGCAGATCAAGATCGTTTTCGGTGACACCGACATCACGCAGGGTTTGTGCAAATGGCATGGCCCTGACCAGCCGGGTCATCTCATCCACAAACCAGCGCGCGGCCGTAGCCTGATCATCAAAACGCCGGGCAGGATTGATGACCCCGGCCAGCTCGGCATACAGCGCTTCGGCGGCCGGCAGGTTGTATTCCAGCACTGGTGCCAGCACCAGCGCATTGCTCAGTCCGTGCGGCACATGAAAGTGCCCGCCCAGGGGATACGCAAGGGCATGCACTGCTGCCACCGGGGCATTGGCAAATGCCATACCGGCCATCATGGAGCCAGCCAGCATGGCGGATCGGGACTCAATATCCTGGCCATTGGCCAGCACCCGTGGCAGATGGTCATACATCATGCGCAATGCCTCGCGGGCAAGACTGTCTGCCAGCGGGTTTTTCTTCAGCTTCGAGGTGTAGGCCTCGATGGCGTGAACCATGGCATCAATGCCGGTCATGGCAGTCACGGCCGGTGGCAGTCCCAGCGTCAGCTCGGCATCCAGAATGGCCAGGTCCGGATACAGCAAGGGGGACACCACCCCTTTCTTCTCTTGCGTGGGCGTGGTCACGATGGCAATGGGAGTGACTTCGGAGCCGGTGCCCGCTGTTGTCGGCACCTGTACCAGTGGCAAGCGCGGGCCTTTGGCCAGACCAATGCCGTAGATGCCTGCCAGTGGCTGCGGACTGGCCGCCAGCAAGGCAACAAGTTTGGCTGTATCCAGCGAGCTGCCGCCACCAAGGCCGATGACCACTTCTGCTCCTGCCTCGCGGGCAGCGGCAACGGTGGCCAGCACGCGTGACTCGGGAGGGTCTGCCTCTACGTCCGAGTACAGGGTGACCGCAAGACCAGCGGCCTCCAGTGCAGCCACAACCGGTGCAATCACCCCGGCCTTCACCAACCCGGGATCAGTGATCACAAAAAGGCGCTTGCCCGGCAATGTTCCTGCCCAGTCGGCGGGCTGGCGCATTGCCCCCGCACGCAGGATGACTCTGGGGGTGGTGGCAAACTCAAACTGCATGATGTCCCCTTTTCCCCGGCCTGGCAGGGCTGATTCTTGTAGGAAGGATGCAAGACTACCTGAGTCAAACCCGCTGTTGGAGGCTCATTGAGGCCTATCGTCTGTCATAAAAGGTCAGGTAAAGTCTGTTTGGGGTTTGTTTCGGCGCGTTTGTAAGGCAGAATGCGGCGGTTTTAAGCCAGCCCTCCAGCGAGGAAATCAGCTGCATGTCGAAAGAAGAATCCCTTGAGATGGACGGCACCGTCATTGAGACGCTGCCCAACACCATGTTCCGTGTCCAGCTCGAAAACGGCCACATTGTCACCGCTCACATCTCGGGCAAGATGCGCAAGCACTACATCCGCATCCTGACCGGCGACAACGTGAAAGTCGAAATGACCCCATACGACCTGAGTAAAGGCCGTATCACGTACCGCGTGCGTTAAAAACGCAGTCGCAAAAAAGCCACCGGAAGGTGGCTTTTTTGATTCCTGCTAACCGGATGGCAGCCTTTCCCTGCACGGGATACGGCTGCCTCCTGCAAATGGCTTACGCCATTTCAGCTTCCTTCTCATCCACATGCAGTGCCAGCTTGCCGTTCTCGACGCTGACATGTACGTGGCCGCCATGCTCGGCCAGCTCCCCGAACAGTATCTTCTCTGCCAGAGGCTTCTTGAGCTCTTCCTGGATCAGCCGCGCCATCGGGCGAGCGCCCATGAGCGCGTCATAGCCACGTTCAGCCATCCAGACACGTGCCTCTTCATCCACATCCAGAACCACATGCTTGTCATCGAGCTGCGCCTGCAATTCCACCAGGAACTTGTCGACCACATTGGCGATCACCAGCGGGTTCAGCGGCTTGAACTGGATGATGGCATCCAGACGATTACGGAACTCCGGCGTGAACATCTTTTTCATGATTTCCATGCCGTCCGTGGTGTGGTCCTGCTGCGAGAAACCGATGCTGGAGCGGCTGATCATCTCTGCCCCTGCATTCGTGGTCATCACCAGGATCACATTGCGGAAATCCGCCTTGCGGCCGTTGTTGTCGGTCAGGGTGCCGTGATCCATCACCTGCAGCAGCAGGTTGAAGACTTCCGGATGTGCCTTCTCGATTTCATCCATCAGCAGTACGCAGTGCGGGTGCTTCGTGATGGCCTCGGTCAGCAGGCCGCCCTGGTCATAACCAACATAACCGGGAGGCGCACCAATCAGGCGTGACACCGTGTGCCGCTCCATGTATTCCGACATGTCGAAGCGGATCAGTTCAATGCCCAGTGTCTTGGCCAGCTGTTTGGTGACTTCGGTTTTGCCAACGCCCGTGGGGCCGGCAAACATGAAGCAGCCAATCGGCTTTTCAGGTGACTTGAGGCCGGCACGGGACAGCTTGATGGCGGCGGACAGCGCAGTGATCGCTTCATCCTGACCAAACACGGTCATGCGCAGGTCACGATCCAGATTACGCAGCGACTCCTTGTCGTTGGCCGACACGGATTTCGGCGGGATACGTGCAATCTTTGCCACGATCTCCTCAATTTCGCCAATCCCGATGGTTTTCTTGCGCTTGCTCGGGGACTGCAGGCGCTGGTAGGCGCCCGCCTCGTCAATCACGTCAATCGCCTTGTCCGGCAGGAAGCGCTCGTTGATGTAGCGATCTGCCAGCTCTGCAGCCAGCTGCAACGCCTTGTCGGCGTACTTCACGCCATGATGCTCTTCAAACCGTGACTTCAGTCCCTTGAGGATCTGATAGGTCTCCTCGACCGTCGGTTCCTTGACATCAATCTTCTGGAAGCGGCGTGCCAGCGCGCGGTCTTTTTCGAAAATGCCGCGATATTCCTGATACGTGGTCGAGCCCATGCACTTGAGTGTGCCATTGGCCAATACCGGCTTGATCAGGTTGGAGGCATCCATCACGCCACCACTCGCCGCGCCTGCACCAATGATGGTGTGGATTTCATCAATGAAGAGGATGGCGCCCTCATGCTTGTTGAGCTCGTTAAGCAATGCCTTGAAGCGCTTCTCGAAGTCGCCACGGTATTTCGTGCCGGCCAGCAGGGAGCCAAGGTCGAGCGAGTACACCACGCTGTTGGCAATGGCATCCGGTACCTTGTTCTCGATGATCAGCCATGCCAGTCCCTCGGCAATGGCGGTCTTGCCCACACCGGGTTCGCCGACCAGCAAGGGGTTGTTCTTGCGGCGACGGCAGAGGATCTGGACGGCACGCTCGATCTCTTCGGCACGCCCTACCAGCGGATCAATCTTGCCTTGCCGCGCCAGTTCGTTGAGGTTGCTGGCATAGGCTTCCAGCGCGCTTTTGGGAGCGGCCTCGCCCATGGTCTCTTCGTCCTGCTGCTGCTCCTGGGGTTGCTCGCTGGGGGCATTGTCGTCATGCACCTTGGAGATGCCATGCGAGATGTAGTTCACCACATCAATGCGGGCAATCGACTGCTTTTTAAGGAAGTAGACAGCCTGTGATTCCTGTTCGGAGAAAATCGCGACCAGGACGTTGGCGCCAGTCACCTCTTTCTTGCCGGAAGACTGTACATGGAATACGGCACGTTGCAGGACACGCTGGAACCCTAGCGTGGGCTGGGTTTCGCGCTCTGTTTCGTGAGTGGGGATCAGTGGCGTGGTTTCATCCACAAAATGACCCAGATCGCGGCGCAGGCCGGAGATGTCGGCACCACAGGCTTTCAGCACCTTTGCGGCGGACTCGTTGTCGAGCAGTGCCAGCAGGAGGTGTTCGACGGTCATGAATTCGTGACGTTTTGTCCGCGCATCGCGGAACGCCAGGTTAAGGGTTACTTCCAGATCACGACTAAGCATGTCACTTCCCCTCGTCTTTCGACCGTAATGGCATTCATCATGCCGGGTACCACAGTTACTACATGCCGGTTGCTTCAGGTCTTTTCAATCCTACAGAGCAGCGGATGCTGGTTCTGTTGGGCATAATCGATGACCTGAGCCGCCTTTGTTTCTGCCACGTCGCGGGTATAGATACCGCAGGTGGCCTCTCCCTCGGTGTGTATGGTCAGCATCACCCGGGTAGCTTTTTCGCGATCCATGTTGAAGAAACCCTCCAGTATCTCCACCACAAAGTCCATCGGCGTGTAGTCATCATTCAGGATGATGACCTTGTACATCGGGGGTGGAGCCAGCTGCGGACGAGTTTCCTGTACCGCTACATCACCCACAGGGAGGCCCTCTTCTTCAGGGTTCCTGCTATTTGATACTAGATGAGAGTAAGGCGTTTTTCTCATGACAACTCTGTAACAATGGTATGGGTTTACGGTATCAAGTTTGCAAGCTAACACTTTGCCGCCTGGTAATGATAACGCTCCGTCTGTAGGAAGGGAGACCTTGTGACGCCTTTCACCCTGCCGGCAAGCCGCAGATCGGGCGGTATTGACAGGCAGTAACTGATGGTTGAAATTCAGCCAATCGGGGATTGGTCTACAAAAAAACAACAGGGGCGCGTCATAACAACAATGCCGTCAGCGCCACGGCCCAGAGGGACACTATCATGGCAAGCGGAACCGTAAAGTGGTTCAACAATGCCAAGGGTTACGGCTTTATCAGGCCCGATACCGGAGGCGATGACCTGTTTGTTCATTTTTCCTACATCAACATGGACGGTTACAAGAGCCTGAAAGCTGGCCAGTTCGTCCAGTTTGACATCCAGGCATCCGGCAACGGCTTCCACGCGGTAAACCTGAGCCCGCTCAACGAGAGCGAGGGCCAGATGCGTGCGCCCGGGCATGATGACACTGCCGCCATGACGCCGTCGGCTACAGTGTATAACTGAGGCCTTCCTGCTGAAAATGCAAAAAGCCCGCATCGCGGGCTTTTTGGCATGGCCGAACGGTGGGGCATCAGTCCATGTGACGGATGATGGCATCACCGAATTCGGAGCAGCGCAGCAAGGTGGCATCCGGCATCAGACGCTCAAAGTCATAAGTCACGGTCTTGGCGTTAATCGCCCCTTCCACGCCCTTGACGATGAGATCGGCAGCCTCGGTCCAGCCCATGTGGCGCAGCATCATCTCGGCTGAGAGGATGATGGAGCCCGGGTTGACCTTGTCCTGGCCGGCATACTTCGGTGCTGTACCGTGCGTGGCCTCGAACATGGCCACAGAGCCGCCAATGTTGGCGCCCGGGGCAATGCCGATGCCGCCCACTTCTGCGGCCAGGGCATCAGAAATGTAGTCACCGTTCAGGTTCAGGGTGGCAATCACGGAGTATTCCGCAGGCCGCATCAGGATCTGCTGCAGAAAGGCGTCAGCAATGACGTCCTTGATGATGATTTCCTTCCCGGTTTTCGGGTTTTTCATCTTCATCCAGGGGCCGCCATCAACCAGCTCGGCGCCAAAGCGCTCAGCCGCCAGCTCGTAACCCCATTCCTTGAAGGCACCTTCGGTGTACTTCATGATGTTGCCCTTGTGCACCAGGGTGACGGAGGGCTTGTCGTTGTCGATGGCAAACTGGATGGCCTTGCGGACCAGACGCTGGGTACCTTCCTTTGACACCGGCTTGATGCCGATACCGCAGTTGTCCGTAAAGCGGATCTTGGTAACACCCATCTCTTCGCGCAGGAACTTGATGATCTTGATGGCATCGGCACTGCCGGCTTTCCACTCGATCCCGGCGTAGATGTCTTCGGAATTTTCGCGGAAGATCACCATGTCGGTGAGCTCCGGGTGATGAACCGGGCTGGGCACGCCCTTGAACCAGCGCACGGGGCGCTGGCAGACATAAAGATCCAGCTCCTGACGCAGTGCCACATTCAGGGAGCGGATACCGCCTCCCACTGGCGTGGTGAGCGGGCCCTTGATGCTGATGACATACTCGCGCAGGGCTTCAAAGGTTTCTGGCGGCAACCAGACATCCGGTCCGTAGACCTTGGTTGCTTTCTCGCCGCAGTAAATCTCCATCCATGAAATGGCACGTTTGGTACCATAAGATCTGGCAACAGCGGCATCTACGACCTTCAGCATGACGGGGGTGATATCGACGCCGATACCATCGCCCATGATGTAAGGAATGATGGGGTGATTGGGGACGTTCAGGGACAGGTCGGCATTGACGGTGATTTTGTCACCATCCGCCGGCACCGTGATCTTCTGGTAACCCATTATGCAGGTACTCCCGGGTGCAGTTTTTGACTATATTCAAGCGTTCCGAAGTATATCCCTAACCGCTGGCAAGTCATAAGGCACAAGATCAAAAAATACCTGTAAGCTTCGTTTTATTGACTAAAGTCTATAACGGGTTGCCCCGAATCGGCCCATCTGCAACCTTCCCCAGCCCTGCCCTGATCAATTATTAGCCATGTCACGTCTCGTTTTGTTCAACAAGCCTTTTCAGGTGCTGTGCCAGTTCAGCGACAAGGACGGGCGACCCGTGCTGGCGGACTACATCAAGGCTCCGGGCATTTATCCGGCGGGACGGCTTGATCATGATTCCGAGGGTTTGCTGCTGCTGACGGATGATGGTGAGCTGCAGGCACGTATTGCGGACCCGCGCTGGAAACTGCCGAAAACCTACTGGGCTCAGGTGGAGGGAGAAATCAGTGAAGAGGCGCTGATGGCGCTATGCCAGGGGGTAATGTTGAGCGACGGCCTTACACTGCCTGCCGACGCAAGACGTCTGGATCCACCTGAGCTGTGGAAGCGTGATCCGCCCATACGATTCAGGGCCAATATTCCTGACAGCTGGATAGAGCTGACGATCCGTGAAGGGCGAAACCGGCAGGTGCGGCGCATGACCGCGGCGGTGGGCTTCCCTACCCTGCGGCTGGTGCGGGTGGCAATCGGCCCCTGGCGTGTGGATGGACTGGCGCCGGGCGAGTGGTGTGAAACGACAGTCAGCCTGAGTGACCTGCCTGGGATGCCGACCGGCCCGCGCTCTGGTGCGGGTAGCCGGTCAACCAGACCTGTGTCCAGGCCCGGTGTCAAAACAGGTTTCAGCCGCCGGTGACGGGGGGGAAGATGGCTACCTCGTCTCCGTCCCTGATGCTGCTGTCACGGGTTGCCATTTCCTGATTAACGGCAACCAGCACGCCCCTGTCGCCGCCCAGCAGCTCTGCCCAGAGCCCTCCTCTTCCCGTCAGCTGATCGAGAACGGTTTGCACCGAGGCAGCGTCGTCGGCGGGCAAGGCCATGGTTTCCCGGTCAAGACCGAGTTTTTCCCTGAATCTGGCAAAATAAAGAATCGTGATCATGTGGTGTGCCTGAGTCTCATGTGGGCATCGGTGAATGCTGACGGTTGCGCAAGCCAACAGCAACTGCCTGATGATGGACAAGCGCCGATTCTCAGGCCGGCTGCTGATACTGTCCTTGATCCGGGGCAACTTCTGCCCTGTTTGCAGGGCAGCAATCAGTGATGGTTGGGCCTTGCCGATGCCTTGCGGTACGATGGCGCCCTTTCACGTAGTTGCTGGGGGCGGAATGAGCTGGGAACCTCATGTCACAGTTGCCGTGGTAGTGGAACGGGATGGCCGTTTCCTGCTGGTCGAGGAAGTGACGGATCGTGCGATTGCGGTCTACAACCAGCCTGCCGGGCATGTCGAGCAGGGAGAAACACTGGCGCAGGCCGCCATACGCGAGGCGCTGGAAGAAACCGGCTGGGACGTTGAGCTGACGGCTTTTCTGGGGCTGTACGTTTATACGCCGCCGCATAATCCCGACCTGACCTACTACCGTGCCTGCTTTCTGGCGGATGCCGTGACGCATTTTCCGGACCGTCCTCTGGATGATGGCATCCTGCAGGCGGTCTGGCTGACGCCGGATGAAATTGCCGGCTCTGATCGACTGCGCAGCCCGCTGGTCCTGACGTGTGTTCAGGACGCTGTTGCGGGGCGGCGCTTCCCGTTAAATCTTGTTCACGAGCATCATGGCTGAATCATGAAGTTGCCCAGTCAAACCCGTGTAATCGTTGGCATGTCCGGTGGCGTGGACTCATCCGTTTCCGCCTGGCTGCTGCTGTCGCAGGGCTATCAGGTGGAAGGCCTCTTCATGAAGAACTGGGAAGAGGACGATGGCACCGACTATTGCACGGCACGCGAGGATCTGGAGGATGCCCAGGCGGTATGCGACACGCTGGGTATCCGTCTGCATACCGCGAATTTTGCCGCTGAATACTGGGATCGCGTGTTTGAGCATTTTCTGGCGGAGTATCGTGCGGGCCGTACGCCAAACCCCGATATCCTGTGCAACAAGGAAATCAAGTTTCGTGCTTTCCTTGATTATGCGATGGTGCTTGGTGCTGACTACATTGCGACGGGCCATTATGCCCGGCGCAGTAATGATGCTGACTGCGCCAGACTGCTGAAGGGACTGGATGGCAACAAGGATCAAAGCTACTTCCTTCACGCGGTGAGTGGCCGGCAGATTGCAAAAACACTGTTTCCGGTCGGTAATCTTGAAAAGCCTGAAGTTCGTCGCATCGCAACGGAGAGGGGCTTTGTCAATCATGCGAAAAAAGATTCCACCGGCATCTGTTTTATCGGCGAACGTCGTTTCAGGGATTTTCTGCAGCAGTATCTGCCAGCGCAGCCCGGCACTATCGAGACAGATGATGGCAAGGTGATCGGCAGCCATCAGGGGCTCATGTACTACACCCTGGGCCAGCGCGAGGGTATTGGTATCGGTGGACAGAAAGATGCGGCCGAAGCACCGTGGTATGTGGTGCACAAGGATGTTGGTCGCAATGTTCTGGTGATTGGCCAGGGCCACGAGCATCCGCTGATGATGAGTCACTACC
>JBASJP010000409.1:0-3362 GCA_049655345.1 Moraxellaceae bacterium | reverse complement strand
CACCAAGCCGGATGGCGGCGCCGGTAATCAGCACCACTTTCGGAGAGTGAGTCATCTGGTCAGCAGGCATGGCCCGGGTTTTCCTGTGCATGTGGTGGTGTCCAGGTTTCTCGCCATTTCGCGATGGCCTGCTCGCGTGCCACTTCCAGTGCCTTGATGAAGGCGTCACCTTCCAGTCCGTCCTGTTGCAGGGTGGCTGCCGAAACGGATTTCACAGCGGCCAGTGCACCTTGCCAGTACGCAGGAGGTGAATAGTTTTTTTCTTCCAGCCCGAGGCGGCCACGTGCATCGGCTTCGCAGACCAGCAGCAGTTCGTCAAAACGCTCGGGTCGGCGCAGGGCATCCATGTGCACGAGCTTGCGCAGCACCGTGCCGGGTCGCAATTCGGTCGCACGATGAATGTCGAGATGAAAGCGTGAGGCCAGTTCGCCCAGGGCCTGGAACTCCTTCGGGATACGCAGGCGTTGTGCCAGCTCGCGCACACGCGTGACGCCGCGCTCCTCATGGCCGACATGACGGGGCCATTCGGCCGCAGGTGTATCGGCCTTGCCAAGGTCGTGCACCAGTGCGGCAAATCGCACGTGGGCTTTGCGGGAGAGTCGGGTGGCGAGCCGCAGGCTCATCAGGGTGTGTACGCCGGTATCGACCTCGGGGTGATATTCGGGGCGCTGTGGTACGCCAAACAAACGACTGATTTCCGGAAACCAGACGTCGAGGGCACCGCAGTCTCGCAGCACCTGGATGTAAACATCCGGCGCATCCTCACCCAGGGCGCGCTCGGTTTCCTTCCACACCCGTTCCGGCGTGAGGCTGTCCAGTTCGCCGGATGCAGTCATGTCGCGCATCAGCGTCATGGTCTCGTCCGCAATGCGGAAGCCAAGCTGGGCATAGCGTGCGGCAAAGCGTGCGACGCGAAAAACACGCAAGGGGTCTTCACGGAAAGCTGGCGAGACATGGCGCAGGAGGCGCGCCTGCAGATCCTGCTGGCCACCGTAGGGGTCAATGATCGCGCCGTCTGTGTCACGCGCCATGGCATTCACGGTGAGGTCGCGGCGGATCAGGTCTTCTTCCAGGGTGATGTCTGGCGAGAAATCACAGATGAATCCGGTATGACCCTGACCTGACTTGCGCTCGGTACGAGCGAGGGCATATTCCTCCTGCGTGGCCGGATGCAGGAACACCGGGAAATCCTTGCCCACTGCACGGTAGCCCTGCGATGTCAGATCCTCCGGGCGTGCACCAACCACCACCCAGTCCTGTTCATGGACGGGACGGCTGAGCAGGGCATCACGAACGGCACCACCGACCAGATAGATTTTCATGGGAATCCTGTTGACGAGTCCGGCTTCTCTCGCAGAGTATCGGTCACATGATAACGATCAATTTGGTTTTCCGCTCCGTCATTACTGTCTCGCGCTGGCTGGCAGTAGCCATTCGTGCGCGCGTGTTCTGGCGGCCGGACTGACAGTATTCCTGTTTTTCCCGAAAAGGCCGCAGATTCTGCGGCCTTTTTGTTTTTGTGCTTCCTGTTTTTGTGCCCTGCCGAGAAGGAGTGTTTCGATGGAAAGTGAGCCCCCGCAACAAGCGATTGCCGGACCGTATATGGCGCTGGTGCTGATCTGGTCAACAACGCCACTGGCGATAGTGCTGAGCCTGCGCGACATGAATGCGCTGTGGGCGCTGGCGTTGCGCATGCTGCTGGCGGCCCTGGTTGCGGTGGCGGTGTTGCGGGTGACTGGCATGCGGCTGGCATGGACGCGGCAGGCCCTGCGTCTTTACGGCATGGGGGCGGTGGGCATGGTCCTGCCCATGGCGTTCACCTATGTGGGGGCCCGGCATGTGAGCTCCGGACTGATTTCCGTCCTGTTCGGTCTGGCGCCACTGATCGTGGCGTTGCTGGCGCGCTTTCTGGTGCCGGGCACGCTGGTGCGGCCGTTGCAGTGGCTGGGCATGATGCTGGGCCTGGGTGGCTTGGCCTTCATGTTCCTGCATGGTGAGCATCTGGTTCGCGCCGAACTGATGGGGGTGCTATGGATTCTGGCGGGAGTAATGACCTATGCGGGAGCGACCGTGGGAGCAAAGCGTCTTGGTCCCTCCCTGCATCCGCTGGTGCAGACGACCGGCGCGCTCGTGCTGTCGTCTCTCGGTTGTCTGCTGGTGTTGCCGCTGGCTGGTGGGTCGATGCCTTCGCACTGGCCCGGCATGGTGTCCATGGGGGCGATTGTCTACTCCGCCTGCTTTGGTTCGATCATTGCGATGATGTGCTATTTCCATCTGATCCGGCACATCTCACCGGGCGCGGTGTCATTGATCACTCTGCTGACGCCGATGATTGCCGTGCTGCTAGGCGTGCTGGTCAATCACGAACGTTTCCGGCAGGAAACCCTGACCGGAATGGCGTTGATCGTGTTCGGGCTGGGGTTGTACAGCCTGCAGGGCTGGCGGGATGCGCGCCGGATGCGGCTGGCTCAGTAGCAGCTGACGCAGCCGCGTGAACTGCTGAAAAAGCTGCCGTCGTCGACGCGGTAGGCGGTCAGGTGACCACCCCAGACACAGCCGGTATCAAGGCCGATATAGCGGGGGTGACCTGTGCTGCCTTGCAGTGCTGCCCAGTGTCCGAACAGGATGCGCCCCACCGTCAGCGACGGGTTGGCCAGCGTGAACCAAGGCTTGTAGCCCTCGGGTACTGTTGTCAGGTCTTCCTTGAAGGCGAAGTCGAGCTGGCCGTCCGGGGTAATCAGCCGCATGCGGGTCAGGTAGTTGGTGATGACCCGCAGGCGGGTGGTGCCCTTGAGGTCGTTTGACCATCGGGCGGGCTCGTTGCCGTACATGTCGGAAATGAAGTACGTGATGCCGGGGCCACGGAGGGCCTGTTCAACTTCGCGGGCGTACTGGCGAGCATTCTCCAGCGACCAGTCGGGCGGAATGCCGGCATGGGTCAGCACGCAGTCATGCTCGGAACTTTCCAGCAGCATGGGACGCTGTTGCAGCCAGTCGAGCAGTTCATCGCGGTCGTGCGCCTCAAGAACAGGGAGCGTCTTGTCCTTTTTCTTGGGTGTGGCGCCACCATGACGTGCGGCGATCAGGTGCAGGTCGTGATTGCCCAGCACGCTGTCGGCGGCATCACCGAGTCCCTTGATCAGGCGCAGCACACCCAGAGAGTCCGGGCCACGGGCAACAAGATCGCCGGCAAACCAGAGCCGGTCACTGGACGGGTCGAAGGAAACTGTCTCAAGCAGGTCCTCCAGTGCTTCCAGGCAACCCTGCACATCGCCAATCGCATACAGCGCCATAAGCAGGACTCAGTGCAGTACGCGTGGAATGGCGAGGGTGAAGGCCGGAATGGGTGCGTCGAAGTGCTG
>JBASJP010000408.1:0-6001 GCA_049655345.1 Moraxellaceae bacterium | reverse complement strand
GTGAAATCCGTTTCTGCAGCCACCCTGCAGCAGGACGGACTGGAAGGTGACGCCTTCATCAAGGCACTGGAAGTGGCACGCGAGCAGGCCATCGCGCAGTGGCGAGAAACCTGGACACCACCACATGCACAGGAAAACCCGGGCCATGCCTGCTGACAAGACGATTCCCGCCCCGAAAGTGGTACTGATTACCGGCGCCGCCATCCGGCTTGGTGCGGCTACCGCTCGCCTGCTGCATGAGCGTGGCTGGAACGTGATCGTGCACTGCCGCCAGTCGCGCGAAAAAGCCGGGGAGCTGGCTGCCGAACTGAATGTGAAACGCGCCGACTCCTGCCATGTCCTGCAGGCTGATCTGGCGCGTGATGATGAAGTAACGTGGCTGGCACAGGAAAGCCGGCATGTCTGGGGACATGTGGATGCACTGATCAACAACGCATCCAGCTTTTACCCCACCCCCATCGGCAGCGTGACCTCAACCGAATGGGATGACCTGTTTTCCAGCAATGCCCGCGCGCCTTTTTTTCTGGCGCAGGCACTGGCACCCGAGCTGAAAAAACAGCATGGCGCCATCATCAACCTGATTGATATCCACGCCGAAAAACCACTGAAGGATCATACGGTGTACTGCATGGCGAAGGCCGCACACGCCATGCTGACGCTGTCACTGGCAAAGGAGCTGGCGCCGGACGTGCGCGTGAACGGCGTGGCACCCGGCGCCATCCTGTGGCCCAGCACAGGTGCCGTCAGCGCAGGGAAACAGGAAAGCATCCTGAGCGGCATCCCCCTGCAGCGTCTGGGCGATCCACAGGACATCGCCCGCACCATCGCCTTTCTGCTGGATGAAGCGCCCTATATTTCAGGGCAGATCATTGCGGTCGATGGTGGCAGAAGCCTTTAACGGGTTGTATCAGGCGGGCGCCTTCATCATGTGCTTTTCCAGCTCGGCCCGGATGGCAATCGGCAGTGGTTCGCTTTTCTGTGTCTCGTAATTGAAATAGACCTGCACTGCCTTGCCCCGCGCCACGCAGACATCGTTTTGCCAGGCTTCCTGAGCCACCACAAACGACGAATTGCCGATTCGCTCAATACCCGTCAGCAACAGGACATCGTGACCGTAATGCGTCTGCGCAACGTAATCGATTTCCACTTTCGCCAGAATCAGGTTCCACTTGTCCAGCGCCAGCGTGGGATTAAACAAGCGGAACACCGGCTCACGTGATGCCTCGAACCAGCCCGACGTCACCGTGTTATTGATGTGCCCCAGCGCATCTGTTTCATAAAAGCGCGGTGTCACTGTCATGCTGAACATCAAAAATCTCCAGAATCATCAAGCGGGAAACTCACTTCGCGCAGGGGCTGCTTCGAATGATCAAAGGCTTCCCAGTGTTCGGCATAAGGACGAATCGTTTCCGGGTGGCGATCATTGCCCGCCAGATCCGCGAGTGGCTTCAACACAAAGGCGTGTTTGAGGATTTCATCACGAGGCAGGCTTACGCCATCAACTTCGCCACAGGCATTACCCCACGTGAGAATATCGATATCCAGTGTGCGCGAAGAGAATTTTGGCGAACGACGATCACGCCCCCAGGCCTCTTCTATTGCACGCAATTCTGTCGCCAGCTCACCCACCGTCTTGTCGGTATCAATAGCAACGACAAGATTATAAAAAGGATCGCCATCAAAACCGACCGCATCACTTTCATACACCGGTGAAATCAGCACATCACCATAGAGCTCTTCCAGCGCATGCAGCGCTCCGCGAATGTTTTTTTCGCGATCAATGTTGCTGCCCACTCCCAGATACACGCGTGGCATCAGTCTTTACTACCCCGTTCAATAATAATGCCCACATCCTGCGAGCCACGAACCGCACCCGGTTTTGACAGGCGCAGCCTGAGCCATGGCACGCTGAATTCTTTCTGGACGATTTCCGCCACTTTTTCCGACAGCGTTTCCACCAGCAGGAATTCCGACTCTCCCACAAAGCCGATCAGGCGCTTGGCCACTGCCTTGTAGTCCAGGGCATCGGCAATATTGTCAGAGGCGGCAGCCTTGCGAATATCTGTCGCCATTTCCAGATCAATGCTGATGGTCTGGCGGATGCGCCGCTCCCAGTCAAAGATGCCAATGACGGTCTCGATCTTGAGGTCGCGAATGTAAACGATATCCATGCTGTCTCCTGCGGAGCGGGTGGCGGGATTGTGCATCGTACGGGAGACGGCAGCGCAGCAAGCCTCTACAATCGATCACTCTTTCGGCAATCGCGCAAGGAACGTCCGCATGTCGCCCGACCTCATCGCCACCGGGGCACTCATTATCGCCTATCTGCTGGGCTCTGTCTGTTCGGCCATTCTGGTGTGCCGCCTGCTCGGCCTGCCGGACCCACGCACCGAAGGCTCGCACAATCCCGGCACCACCAATGTCCTGCGCATTGGCGGCAAGGGGCCGGCCGCACTGACCCTGCTGGGCGACATGCTGAAGGGCGTTGTGCCCGTACTGGTGGCACGGCATTACCAGCTGGAGCCCGCTGTGGTTTCTGCAGTCGGACTGGCGGCCTTTCTCGGCCATCTTTATCCGGTGTTCTTCCGTTTCGAGGGCGGCAAGGGCGTCGCTACGGCACTGGGCGTGTTGCTCGCGCTGCACTGGCCGCTGGGCCTCATCATCGTGGCAATCTGGGTCGCTGCTTTTGCTGCCACCCGGATCTCCTCACTCGGCTCCATCATCGGCTTTACTGCTGCACCGTTCATTGCCTGGCAGATGGTACCCGGCTACATGCTCGGGATTGCCGGCATGAGCCTGCTGCTGCTGGCCCGCCACAAGACCAACATCATTGCGCTGGCAAAAGGCGAAGAAAGGCGCTTCGGCAGCAAAAAGCCGGACTAGACCACTCTTACACCGTTACGCAAAGTCCCTCACACCCCCGGCGCCACCAGCTCTGTCATTGGCCAGCGCGGTTTCACCTTGATGTCCAGCCCCTGCTGCTCACCCGCCAGCAGACGCTGGCAGCCGGCAAAGGCAATCATCGCGCCGTTGTCGGTGCAGAATGGCAGGGCTGGATAAAACACTTCAGCCTTGTGCCGCTGCACCATGTCCGCAAGTTTTGCGCGCAACAGCTTGTTGGCACTGACGCCCCCCGCCACCACCAGCCGTTTCACGCCGGTTTCCTTGAGGGCACGCTCACATTTGCGTGACAGCGTGTCGACGGCAGCGGCCTGAAAACTGGCCGCGATATCGGCATGCTTCTGCGGATAATCCGCCGTGTTATTGATGGCATTCAGCACCGCCGTCTTCAGGCCACTGAACGAAAAATCCAGCCCGGGCCGGTCCAGCATGGGGCGCGGAAACTCGAAACGGCTGTCATCACCCTGCTCCGCCAGCCGTGACACGGCCGGACCGCCGGGATAATCCAGACGCATCATCTTGGCGACCTTGTCGAACGCCTCGCCCGCTGCATCATCTATGGATTCGCCCAGCAACTCGTAACGACCAATTCCGTCCACCCGCATGAGCTGGGTATGGCCGCCAGAGACCAGCAGGGCGACGAACGGGAACGCCGGCGGATTCTCCTCCAGCATCGGCGCCAGCAAATGCCCCTCCATGTGATGCACCCCGACTGCCGGAATACCCAGCGACCAGGCCAGCGTACGGCCGAACACCGCGCCGACCATCAATGCCCCGGCCAACCCCGGGCCAGCGGTGTAGGCAACGCCATCAAGGTCCTCAAGGCTGCTGCCCGCCTCGGCCAACAGCTCACGCAACAAGGGAATGATCTTGCGCACATGGTCGCGCGAGGCCAGCTCGGGCACGACCCCGCCGTAATCGGCATGAAGGTCAATCTGGCTGTAGAGACAATGGGCCAGCAACCCCCGGTCACTGTCATAGACAGCCACACCGGTCTCGTCACAGGAGGTTTCTATACCTAGAATCCGCATGTTTGCCCCAGAATACGCATATTTGCCCCGCTCCCGGCCGCTTTTGGCCTGTTCAGGGGCGCTATCCTAGCGGTCGCGACGAAAGAGGGCCAGACAGGACTTGGCAGACGGGGTCAGAGTGGCTAGAATCAGCGCCCTTGTCCGGGGACCCGATTCCGTCCGGGCCCTAACAGCATAAATTTTAAGGTGAGTTGCATGCCGTCAGTGAAAGTCAAAGAAGGCGAGCCGTTTGACGTTGCTCTGCGCCGCTTCAAGCGCTCCTGCGAAAAGGCCGGTGTTCTGGCTGATGTCCGCAAGCGCGAGTTCTACGAAAAGCCGACTCAGGAACGCAAGCGCAAGGCCGCTGCTGCCGTGAAGCGCCACGCGAAGAAGGTTGCTCGCGAAAACATGAAGACGACCCGCCTGTACTGATACAGGTCGGTTCGCAGCACCTCGGCCTTCCGCTCTTGTAGCGCGAGGCTGAAGCCCGAAAGCGGCACATCCTTGTGATGTCGCCGCTTTTTGCTTTTATCTGTTACCCGCCCCCCTGTTATCTGCCCAAGGATGCCTGGCCATGTCCGAACTCAAGACCGCACTGACGAATGCCATGAAGGACGCCATGCGCGCCCAGGACAAGGACCGCCTTGGGGTGATCCGCATGGCGACCGCCGCCATCAAGCAGATTGAAGTGGACGAGCGCATTGAACTGGATGATGCCCGCGTACTGGCCACTCTGGAAAAGATGGTCAAACAACGCCGCGAATCAGTCGCCGCCTTCGAGCAGGGTGGCCGTCCCGAGCTGGCCGCCAAGGAAGCCGCCGAAATCGTGGTGCTGCAATCCTTCCTGCCCGCCCAGCTGTCCGACGCCGAAATCGACACCCTGATCGCTGAAGCACTTGCCACGACCGGTGCCACCACCGCACGCGACATGGGCAAGGTAATGAACGAACTGCGCCCGAAGCTGGCTGGCCGCGCCGATACCGGTGCCGTCTCGCAGAAAGTGAAGGCACGTCTGGGCTGAATGCTCCGGCCTGACATACACTGCCCACTCAACTGCTAAGGCTGCACAGCAATGGCTGCTTACGGGCGCATCCCCGAATCCTTTATTGACGACGTCCTGCTCCGCACGGACATCGTCGATCTCATTGATTCACGGGTAAAGCTCAAGAAAGCCGGCAAGAACTACAGCGCCTGCTGCCCGTTCCATCGCGAAAAATCCCCTTCATTTACCGTCAGCCGCGAAAAACAGTTTTATTACTGCTTTGGCTGCGGCGCCTCGGGCAATGCCGTCAGCTTCCTGATGGATTACGAGCGCAAGGGATTTCTTGACGCACTCAACGAGCTGGCAGGACGTGTCGGCCTTGATGTCCCGGACACACGCGACCCCGACGCCGCGCCGCGCGAATCACAGCAACCGCTTTATGACCTGCTGGAAACTGCCGCCAAATATTTCGAACAGCAACTGCGCACAAACCGTGAGCGCGAAAAGGCTGTCGGTTACTTCAAGAAGCGCGGCCTGACAGGCGCCATCGCCAAACTTTATCGCCTCGGTTATGCGCCACCAGGCTGGGACAACCTGCTCACAGCACTCGGCAACAGCGAAGATACCAAGAAAAACCTGCTGGCAACCGGCCTTGTTGTGCGCAACGAGCAAAGCAATCGTATTTACGACGCCATGCGTGATCGTGTCATTTTTCCGATCCGTGATTTTCGTGGACGCGTGATTGCCTTTGGCGGACGCGTACTTACCGATGAAAAACCCAAATACCTGAACTCGCCGGAATCCCCCGTCTTTCACAAGGGCCAGGAACTGTATGGCCTTTATGAGGCGCGCATGGCGCCCGGCAAGCTTGAACGCGTGATCGTGGTCGAAGGCTATATGGATGTGGTCGCGCTGGCGCAATACGGCATCACCAATGCCGTCGCCACGCTGGGGACCGCCACCAGCACCACCCATGTCGAGCGCCTGCTCCGGCTGGTGCCGGAAATCTGTTTCTGTTTTGACGGCGACGAGGCCGGTCGAAAGGCCGCCTGGCGCGCACTGGAGTCGGCACTGCCGGCCATGCAGGACGGCAAGAGCGCCAGCTTCC
>JBASJP010000407.1:0-4467 GCA_049655345.1 Moraxellaceae bacterium | reverse complement strand
AGTACCGTGTCGCCGTTGTCCATGTCGAACGCATTGCAGGTGTGAAAGACAAAGCAGGGGTCAACGCTGAACCAGCGAATGTCCCTTGCTTCTCCCTCGCGTGGCAACACGCCGACGCGTGCTTCATGACGCGGGTTCCATGCGTAGGGCAGGCCGCTGCCCTTGAGGGCGGCGGACACGGAAAACGTCACCGGCATGTCGAGAATGACCACGCTGCCTTGCGTGATGGCGCAGTCATGCATCATGGGCCCGTGGCGTACCGGAATGTCCACATTGCGGCGCAGATGACAGTTCTTGTCGATGACCAGATAGCGCACCCGGTTATGCACAAAGCCGTCGTAGCAGATGGCGTGCAGTTCACCGGTGTCGGGATCGACATGCGGATGAGCGGTGTAGCCACTGTCCAGGATGCTGTCAAAGAGTCCGTGCCTGACCGTGTTGAGTTCGCCATCCATTTCCACCGGATAGGCACCAGCCTCAACCAGTGCCCACAGCCGGCCGGCATGGCCAACGATATTGGTATTCACAACGTCCGACACGCCGCGACGCGGGCCCGGCGCCGTGGGGCGGCCCAGTGCCTTTGTCACATTGCTCACACCGACATAACGGCTGCGGTACCACAGGGCTTTGCCGTCTTTCAGGCGCAGGCCATGCACCATGCCATCACCCATGAACCAGTGATGCGCGGCAGGGTTTTCCACCTGCATGGGATTGGGGCCAATACGGGTGAGCAGGCCGTCGAGTTCGTGCGGAATGTCTCCAGTCACCCTCAGCGCGGTTTCCGTGTATTCGTTGTGCAGGGGCGCAAAAGGCCCTTCCAGAAATTTGTTGGAATTACTGAAGGGCACCCGTTTCTGCAGGCGGCGAAACATCCAGAGGGCTGTGTTTTGCATCAGTTTTGCCGGTGCCATGCAGGGTCTTCCTTTGTGTTATGCCATCACGTTTGCCACAAGCCGTCACGATGGCAGGGATGAAGCGTGAGTGCGGTGCCAATGAGGTATCGATGTCACGGATATCAGGCTGACCAATAATGTGTACAATGTCAACATTGTTGGTCGGCTTGAGAAAGCGGCAGGTTGCGGATTGGCTACCGTGACAGGAGAAAGACGATTGGCGGTCCTTATATGGTTCAATTATTGAACCTACTATCTCATCATGAATTGCTACATTCGCCTCTGTAAACGAGGATTGGCAGCGCGGGTGCATGCTCATTCCTGGTGCCCGGACTGAATCAAGAGAGACGATCAAATGCCAGAAATAATCCTGCATCAATGGGAAATGTCCCCCTTCTGCGGCAAGGTCCGCCGTGTGCTGCGGCACAAGGGCCTGCCTTTCACGGTGAAGGAATACAACGGCCCGCGCTTGCTGATGGCGGGCCGTGTGAGCCCGGCGGGCAAGCTGCCTGTTCTGGAGTATGACGGCCAGTTCATTCAGGACAGTACGGCAATTGCGGCCTTCCTTGAGGCACGCCATCCCGAGCCGGCCCTTATTCCCGTCACAGGCAGGGACTCACATCTGGTGCATGTCCTGGAAGACTGGGCGGATGAATCGCTCTACTGGTACGAGGTGTATTTCCGCTTCATGTGGAAGGATGCGGCAGACAAGGCATTCAGCGTGATCCAGCAGGGCCGTCCGGCGTATGAAAAGCCGCTCATTCTGGCGGCCGCCGTGCCCATGATGCGCAAGAAACTGCGTGAGCAGGGTCTGGGCAAATATGACGCGGCAACCGTGACACGGCAGTTCCTTGAACACCTTGCCCATCTGGAAGGTCTGCTGGCAGATGGCGACTGGCTGGTGGGTAACTCCTGCACGCTGGCAGACATTGCCGTTGCCTCGCAACTGGCAGAGGTCAAGCGGACCAGTCATCTGGCCGGCCGTTTTGCCGATTACCCGGCAGTGCAGAAATGGCTTGCCCGGGTAGGGGACTGATTACCGTGATGTCCGGGTGGAGATGCAGACCATGAAGTGGCAGGACGTGGGTGAAATGCGGTGCCCCATTGCACGCAGCCTCTCGGTTATCGGGGACCGCTGGACGGTGCTGATTCTTCGTAATGCCTTCATGCGGATGCGGCGCTTTGATGACTTCCGCTCCTCACTGGGCCTGCCAAAACACATCCTGTCGCAACGCCTGAAGAAGCTGGTCGAGGCCGATGTCATGACACGCGAGCCTTACCAGGCGTCACCGGTGCGCTACGAGTACCGGCTGACCGAAAAGGGGCGCGAGTTGTACCCGGTCATCCTTTCCCTGTCCGGCTGGGGAGACAAGTGGATGGATGGCGGACAAGGCAAGGTGCTGTTCTATACCCATACCGATTGCGGTCACCAGTTCACGCCTGTCATGGCGTGCTCCGGGTGTGGCGGCCATGTGCATGCCCGCAACGTGATGGTCAGCCCGGGGCCGGGACTTGTTGCTCCAGCCGCCGGAGCGCGAGGATGAAAAGCATGATTTATTCAACTGGCCCGGGTGTTGAGCCTGTGCCGATGCAAGTCTGGTTCATTAATTGAACTTTCATCTGACCAGTGCTTCACCATTTTAATGAATAACATCAGGAACTGCTCATGAGCGCACGTTCAAAAGTGTTTGACGGCCCGGCCAATGTGCCGGCCAATGCCACTGATTTGCCCACGGCCTGTTCCCTGTGTTCGCACAACTGCGGTTTGCGCGTTGATGTGGTGGATAACAGGATTGTCGAGGTGCGTGCGGATGACAGTCATCCTGCCACGCGTGGTTACTCCTGCAACAAGGCGTACGCCATCGCGCATTACGTCAATCACGCCCAGCGGGTACAACATCCGCTGAAAAAACAGCCTGATGGCAGCTTTCAACGCATCAGCTGGGATCAGGCCATTACCGAGATTGCCGCAAAGCTTGACCATATCCGGCATAACCACGCACCACGTGCCATTGCGTTTGCCGGTCTGGGCGGGCAGGGCAATCATTCGGCAGGGCTCGCCGGCATTCCGTTGATGTACGGCATTGGCACGCCAATGGTCTTTACGGCACTGGCGCAGGAAAAAACCCAGCACTGGCTGAATGACCGCCGCATGATTCGTGGCACCCACGACATTTATCTGGTGCCGGACAAGCACCATGCAAAATTCATGTTGCTGATGGGATCAAATCCGCACATCAGCAATCAGGGCGCCAATCCCAAAGAGGCATTGAAGGAACTGTTCCGCGATCCGGAGCGCCGCATGGTGGCGGTCGATCCGCGCATCACCGAGACTACCCGCATCGCTGACCGGCATTTGCGCATCAAGCCTTCCGGCGATGTTTACCTGCTGCTCGCGCTGGCGGGTGTACTGGTGCAGGAAAACCTTCTGGATCACGGTTTCATCAAGGACAAGGTTGAGGGATTTGACCGGCTCGGTCCGGTGTTTGGCCGTGTGGATGTTGCGCGCATGGCATCGCTGTGCGGATTGTCAGAGGACGATATTCGTGCCACTGCGCGCGAGTTTGCCACCATCAAGCCCGCCTGCATTTCCATCGATCTTGGTCTGGAGCACGCGGAATACAACACGCTGACATCGTATCTGGTGCGTGTGCTGTTGCTGATGACCGGCAATTACGGTCGCAAGGGCGGCAACTTTTTTGTACAGATGTTCGGGCCGAATGTGCCTTTCTTCAAACATCTGACCCCGGCGCTGGCATCGTCCATCACGGCAATTCCTGCCGTGCTGCCCATTCCACAGTTTCCGCCTGCGATCCTTCCCGAAGAGATTACTACCTCGCATCCGGACCGCATTCGCGCGCTGATTTGTGACGGCGCCAATCCCCTGGCCAGCTATCCTGATACGCATCGTTTCCGCGAGGCGTTTGCGCAGCTCGACTTGCTGGTGGTGATCGATCCGGCAATGAGTGAGACCGCACAGATGGCTGATTACGTGCTGCCATGCCCGGCCGGTTATGAAAAATGGGAATTCTCGATTTTCCCCAAGGACATCATTGCACCGCAGATCCGTCCACCGGTGGTCAAGGGCCCGGACGAGGCACTGCCGGAGGTGGAGATTTATTACCGCCTGGCACGGGCGATGGGCATCGCCGTGAAGGCACCTGCGCTGCTGCACACACTGGCCCGCAAGGCAGATACGCCGCTGGGCATGGCCGCGTATCTGGCAGCACTCAATACCGTGGCCGCCAGCAAACTGGGCGGACTGCAGGCAACCATCGCCCGTTTTGCCTTTCTGACCTACGAGACGCTGGGGCCGACATTGCCCAATCCGATGCTGGCGTATCTGTGGCTGGCCGTACTGGGGTATGCCACGACCCGGCGTGACCAGATCGAGAGGGCGCTGCCGGAGATGAAAACCGTGCGCAATCCGCTGACGCTGGCGCTGATCCTGTTCCGGAAACTGGTCGATCATCCTGAAGGCGTGTTGCTGGGTCATTACGAGGTTGAGCGCAATCTGGAACACTACAACCGGTTCAGCGACGGCAAGGTGCGTGTGTATTTCAGTGATTACACG